>JAOTYW010000213.1 GCA_029861705.1 Flavobacteriaceae bacterium | reverse complement strand
ATTCCTGATAGTGATATGTGCAATAGCCTTAATCGGGGCTATACTAATCTGGTACTATAATGAAGGAGCGGCTTAAACTTTCATGATCTCTGCTTCTTTGGCTTGAAGCAAGGCATCAATTTTATTTGAGTAAGTATCGGTCATTTCCTGAATATCGATCTCTGCGTTTTTCTCACGGTCTTCTGAAATATCCAGATTTTTTATTTCCTTATTAGCCTCTTGTCGGGCACTACGTACACTAATTTTAGCTTCCTCTGCTTCTGCGCTCGCTTGTTTCACTAATTGCACACGGCGTTCTTCAGTTAAAGGAGGAACATTGATAATGACCATTTCACCATTATTCATTGGATTAAAGCCCAGATTTGCATGCATAATAGCAGTTTCTATTTCCTGGAGTAACGATTTCTCCCAAGGCTGAACAGAAATGGTCCGGGCATCTGGGGTATTAATATTAGAAACCTGAGATAAAGGGGTTTGGGAACCGTAATAATCTACCATTACGGTTGATAACATAGCAGGACTTGCTCTTCCGGCCCTAATCTTAACAAAAGCTTTCTCAAGGTGGTCAATCGCACTATCCATCCCTTCTTTAGTGGTTTCCAATATAAGTTTAACATCTTCGTCCATGACTTAACATTTTTAAGCGGGTATCATAAAGTATACCAAAATATCACAGATTTACTACAGTACCAATATTTTCACCGGAAATTACTTTTAGCAAATTACCGGGTTTATTCATGTCAAATACTACGATAGGCAGTTTATTTTCCTGACTTAAGGTAAAGGCAGTGGTGTCCATTACTTTAAGGCCTTTTGTGAGAACGTCTTTAAAACTGATTGAATCAAACTTAATGGCCGATGCATCTTTCTCCGGGTCACTGGTATAAATACCATCTACGCGGGTGCCTTTTAGGATCACGTCTGCTTCTATTTCAATGGCTCTGAGAACTGCAGCTGAATCTGTAGTGAAATAAGGATTTCCCGTACCTCCTCCGAAAATCACAACTCGTCCCTTCTCTAAATGGCGCATAGCCCGTCTACGAATAAATGGCTCCGCAACTTCATTGATCTTAATAGCAGTCTGAAGGCGAGTATCCAGGCCTTTATCTTCCAATGCAGATTGCAACGCCAGCCCATTAATAATTGTTGCCAGCATTCCCATATGATCCCCTTGAACCCGGTCCATACCATTGCTTTCACCTGCCAAACCTCTATATATATTTCCGCCGCCGATCACAATTGCGACCTCAATGCCTTTGTTAACTGCTGCTTTTATTTCATCTGCATACATGGCTAGTCGGTCAGGATCTATTCCATATTGTTTGGCACCCATCAGGGCTTCACCGCTTAATTTTAATAGGATTCTTTTGTAGTGCATGAATTGATACGTATGGAGACAAAAATAACCAAAATAAATTAAGACTTTGAAAATCAGGCAATAGGGTTGCTACCGAAATAAAAACAAAAAACCCCGCCGGTATTGGGCGGGGTTCCAGCATTATTAATTTATAAAACTTATCCAAGAGCTACCCGCTCATAAGCAGTTACCTCAAGATTTGCATCTACAGATTTTATATATTGATCTACACTCTGTTTGCTATCCTTTATAAAGGCTTGATTGACCAAAGTGTTGTCTTTAAAGAATCGCTTCAGTTTCCCTTGTGCAATGTTATCTAGCATGGCTTCTGGTTTTCCTTCCTGACGGAGTTGATCCTTGGCAATCTCAATTTCCTTATTGATGGTGTCCTGATCAACAGCTGATTCGTTAAGAGCCACAGGATTCATGGCGGCAACTTGCATAGCTACATCTTTAGCGGCAATGGCAGCGCCTTCCACAGGAGAAGAGAGTCCAACCAGCGTGGCGATCTTATTACCAGCATGAATATAGGAGCCAACAAAAGGTGCATCTAGTTTTTCAAATGCTCCAATCTCAATTTTTTCTCCTATTACACCCGTTTGTTCAATTAATTTTTCCTGAACAGAAAGGCCATCAATACTCGCCTGTAAAAAAGATTCTTTTGAATCTTGTTCCAGGGCGATACTGGCCAATTGATTGGCTAGGGAAACGAAGGTTTCATTTTTCGCCACAAAATCTGTTTCACAATTCAGAGAGATAATGATCCCACTGGTGTTATTTTCATTGACCATAGCAATCGCAGCACCTTCAGAAGAATCTCTGTCGGCACGCTTGGCAGCTACTTTCTGTCCTTTCTTGCGAAGTATCTCTATGGCTTTTTCGAAGTCGCCTTCGGCTTCCACCAGGGCATTTTTACAATCCATCATTCCAGCCCCTGTCGATTTTCTAAGTTTGTTTACTTCTGCAGCAGTGATCTTTGTCATTTCTATATCAAATTATTCAGTGATCTTACTCTTTATTATTTCTCAACCCCACCTTTGGCGTTGTCTTGCCATTCTTTAAGCTCATCCCATTTACCATCGGCAGCCATTTTGGCTTGCTTTGGCCAAGTTGTGGGATCTAAATGAGCCATGCGAGAACTTGCTTCAGTAAGGATATTTTTAATAGCATCTGGTTTTGCTTTGGCCAGATCATTAAAAGTAGCAACTCCTGCAGCTGTTAGTGCTTCCGCTGCTTTTGGTCCAATACCTTCCACCTTTGTCAGGTTGTCACTCTCACTCTTTTTAGCCGCTTTTGCCGCTGTCTTAGGCACTGCTGGAGCTTCCTCTTTTTTTGCTACTGGCTTTTCTTCAACAACTTCCTCTTTTGCTTCTGGAGCAGCTTTTACCTCCTCCTTAGCTGGAGCAGGAGCCTCTTTAGTCTCTGGGGCTAACGGAGCCGCCTCAATGGGAGCTTCAGCTTTTTCCTGAGCTTTGGCTTGCTGTGCCATGCCTTCAGCCATGTCTTTCTCACCTACTTTGTCTGTCTTGCGCTCCGCCAGTCCTTCGGCGACAGCATCGGTAACTTCAGACATGATCAGGCGGATAGATTTTGAGGCATCGTCATTAGATGGGATAACATAATTAATAGCCCTGGGATCACAATTTGTATCTACCATTGCGAAAATGGGAATATTTAATTTTTGTGCTTCTCTAACGGCAATATGTTCCCTCATGACATCTACGACGAAAACTGCGCCGGGAAGGCGAGTCATATCGGCAATTGAACCGAGGTTCTTGTCTAATTTGGCCCGTAAGCGGTCTACTTGTAATCGTTCTTTTTTGGAGAGTGTATTAAACGTTCCATCCTTCTTCATCCGGTCAATCGATGCCATTTTCTTTACTGCCTTACGGATAGTAACGAAATTGGTCAACATACCACCAGGCCATCTTTCTGTGATATAAGGCATATTCACATTGGCTACCTTTTCAGAAACGATGTCCTTGGCTTGCTTCTTGGTTGCTACAAAAAGGATCTTTCTACCTGAGGCTGCTATTTTCTTTAGAGCTTCCTTGGCTTCCTCCAATTTGGCGGCAGTTTTATATAAATTGATTACGTGAATCCCATTACGCTCCATGTAGATAAAAGGAGCCATGTTCGGATTCCACTTACGAGTTAGATGACCGAAATGTACACCGGCCTCTAAGAGTTCTTTTACTTCTGGTTTTTTTGCCATTTTTACTTAGTTTACGTTCTTATTTTTAGCAACAATACAGTGGTTCTTATCACATGATAATAGCCTGTATCGTTTAGATGCTAAACTAATTACCCGGTTTCTGAACTTTAAGATTCCGGGATTTTATCGGGTTCCTATATGGAACAAATCAATGAACTTGTATAAAGATCCAATTATCGTTTAGAGAACTGGAATTTCTTTCTTGCTTTTTTCTGACCGTATTTCTTACGCTCAACCATTCGGGGATCCCTGGTCAGTAATCCTTCAGGCTTTAATGCTGCTCTATGTTCTTCATTTATTTCACAAAGCACTCTGGATAATGCTAATCGAACCGCTTCAGCCTGACCTGTGGCACCTCCACCATATACATTCACTTTAACATCAAATGTATTTGTAGTATCTGTAAGAGCGAAAGGTTGCTTGACCTTGTATTGAAGTGTAGGTGTTGGAAAATACTCTTCCAGGGTTCGCTTATTCACCGTAAAATTTCCTTTGCCCTGAGAAACATATACTCGGGCAACTGCTGTTTTACGTCTTCCTATTTTGTGAATAATATCCATTATTTAAAGCTATTTAAATCAAATTCTTTTGGTTTTTGAGCCTCCTGCCCATGATCCTCTCCAGTGTAAACACGAAGATTTCTGAAAAGAGCAGCACCTAATTTGTTTTTAGGCAACATACCTTTAACAGCCTTTTCAACCAAGGCTTCAGGCTTTTTATCTAAAAGTTCCTGGGCGGTTCTTTCACGTTGCCCACTAGGATATCCGGTATAACGTTGATAGATCTTTTGAGTCCATTTGTTTCCACTCAACTGGATCTTCTCAGCATTGATAACAACAATATTGTCTCCACAATCTACATGAGGTGTGAAATCTGGCTTGTGTTTTCCACGTAACAACTTGGCTACTTTAGAAGCCAGACGGCCTAATTGCTGACCTTCAGCATTCACTAGCAACCATTCTTTTGAAACAGTGTTGCGGTTGGCCGATTTTGTTTTA
>JAOTYW010000212.1 GCA_029861705.1 Flavobacteriaceae bacterium | reverse complement strand
CGGGTTATTTGGACTTGTAATGAACAGCACGCTGGTCTTGTCAGTGATGGCATTTGCAATACCGGCTATGTCCAGTGCAAATTCCTTCCCAAGAAGCGGGACGTCAATAGTTTTGGCACCCATCATTTCCGAGAAATCTTTGTAGGCATTAAAATAGGGGCTGCAATAGATGCATTCGCTATGTTCATCCAGAAAACCACGAATGATCAGTTCAATATTAGCTACGCCACTATTTGTAGTAATGAATTGTTCCGGACTCAAAACACCTTGATAAAATTCTGATAGTTTAGTGCGGAATCGTAAGTCTACAGGTGATGGATATTCCGATATGGATGCCGAATACTTTTTTACCGCTTCCAGGGCTTTGGGGGATGCCCCAAGCGGATTTTCATTCGAAGACATTTTGTACACCTTCATACCAGCTGCCCCAACTTCATCCTTGGATTTCCCGCCCTTATAGGTAGAACTTTCGGGTATATATGTCTTATAATTTAATCCCATTTACATCTGTCTCTATTCTTACGGCCGAATTCTTTCCTGTTTGAATGCCGAAGATTTGTTTGTTATTCTATTTCAATCGCTTTAAGTTGATTGAAAATATCCACTAATGGCATATCCTCACATCCGTTATCCTTGCAAAGTGAAAGAAGCAGCTTGTCTTGCAATCTACCTAGACGCATTGCCTCATAATAAGATAATTCCGGTCGGAAAGTTACAAGCGAATATTTAGAATAATACTCCTGGAACTCTTGTTCCAGCTGCATCTCAATTTTTCTTTTCCTTATAAAAGCCATGTCATCTACATAATCGCGCATCTCATAAAAATTGTCAATAGCCAGATCAGCGATCGCATCTGCATTTTTTTTCCGCGCCTCCTGGAAAAGGGTAAATACCTTCTTCCAATCTGTTCCCTCAACTTCCAGAATTTCGTCAAATACCCGCACATCTTCCAGGGAGGAATTCATGCCTTGACCATAAAAAGGCACTATGGCATGGGCAGCATCTCCCATAAGAAGCCCTTTTCCGAACGCCTGCCATGGATAGCACTTGATGGTACCTAAAGTCCCAACCGGGTTTTCTGCATACTCTTCTTGTAAATGAGGGATGTAGGGTAGCAAGCTGGGATAGTATTCTTCAAATAGACCAGCGATCTTTTCCTTTGAATCAAGATTATTAAATCCGATCTCAGTATCGAAAGGATGAAACATAGTCAGCGTAAAACTGCCATCTAAATTGGGCAAAGCAATGACCATAAAATCGCCGCGAGGCCAGATATGCAATACCTCTTTTTCAATTTGCCAGCCGCCTTCCGGAGTGGGCAAAATACTGAGTTCTTTATAACCGTGCCTCAGGAAATCCTGAGAATAATTAAAAAGCAATTCTGAGGTATGCCTCATCATACTTCTTCTGACAACAGAGCCAGCGCCATCTGTTCCGATCACCAACTGTCCTTCGTCTGATTGCAAAGTACCTTCAGCATTTCTGTAGTGGATCTTAGCTGTCTTCAGATCTACGTCTGTCACATCTGCATCAAATATTAGTTCAATGTTGTTATAGTTTTCTGCAGCATCTAATAAGGTCATATTCAGGCCCGGACGAGAAACTGAGTTAATGTAGTCTTCAGATCGTCCGCTATAGGGAGATAAAAATGGTTCTCCACTGACGGGATGGATCATCCGCCCTCTCATCGGGATGCAATTTTCCATTACTGCCTCCTTTAAGTTAGCACTATCTAATGCCATCAATCCACGATCAGATAATGCGAGGTTAATAGATCGTCCTGCATCTATCTGCTTTTTACGCATATCCCATCGCTTCTCATACAAAGCAATTTTAAAGCCTCTTTGCGCCAGGCGAACGGCCAATAAAGTCCCGCACATACCTGCACCTACAATAATTATTTTGTCATCCTTTCTCATAATACTATTCCTGCAAGGCTTTCTTCAGGACGGAATAAAATTTAAATACATCTTCATAGGAATTATACATGGGGACAGGTGCTACCCGAATAACATCGGGTTCTCTCCAATCTGCCATCACGCCTGCTTCTGTGATCTTGCTGAAAAGTGTATTGTCTGCTTCCTTTACCTGGATGGACAATTGCGAGCCTCTTTTTTCAGGATCCGAAGGTGTGATGATGCGAATACCCGTATTATTCAGTGACTTGATCAAATGTTCCAGATAGCCTGTTAGGGAAACTGCTTTTTCCCTGAGTTTATCCATTCCCACTTCGTCAAACAATTGGAGGGAAGACCAAACCGAAACCATAGCGAGGATAGGCGGATTACTTAACTGCCAGGCTTCTGCTGTTGGGATCGGGTCAAAATCATCCCGCATTTGAAAGCGAGTCTTTTTGTTGTGGCCCCACCAGCCTTCAAAGCGAGGCAATTCCTTGTTCG
Organism: Flavobacteriaceae bacterium; assembly: GCA_029861705.1. Lineage (GTDB taxonomy): Bacteria > Bacteroidota > Bacteroidia > Flavobacteriales > Flavobacteriaceae > HDS-28. Next base: position 2,180 of record JAOTYW010000212.1, on the reverse strand, counting down.
TCAAATGTCGCTCGTGAATAAAAGCACCCCCCATTCCGCCCGGACCTGCGTTCAGGTATTTATAATTGCACCAGACAGCAAAATCACAACCGGAATCATGTAAGTTCAAGGGCAGATTTCCGGCTCCATGAGCACAATCAAAACCAACCATACAGCCCTTGGCATGGCCAAGGCTGGTAATTTTCTGCATGTCGAAATATTGTCCGGTGTAGTAATTCGTATTTCCCAATAAAATAAGAGCGATCTCATCTCCCTGGGAGTCTATTGCTTCTAAAATATCTTCTTCCCGCAGACAAACCTCCCCTTCCTGCGCTTTGAGTTCAATTAGACAAGCGTCAGGTGACAGTCCGTGAAAACGTATTTGGGATTGTGCGGCATATCTGTCTGATGGAAACGCATCTGCCTCAATAAGTATCTTGTTTCTTTTTCCTTTGGGCCTGTAGAAAGAGACCATCATTAAATGCAAATTGACGGTAAGCGTATTCATGACTACGATCTCTGCCGGTTTAGCACCTACTACCCTGGCCATAGCCTCAGTTAAGAATTCATGATAAGGCAACCACGGGTTTTTGGCGTGAAGATGACCTTCTACTCCCAGGTTTTGCCAATCCAGCAACTCCTGCTCCACATTTTGCTTTGTTGCCTTGGGCTGCAAACCCAGGGAATTTCCGCACAGGTACACAAAGGGTTCCCCATTTGATTGTTTGGGTATATGGTATTTGGTACGATAGTCCCGTAACGGATCCTGAGCATCCATTTGTCGAGCAAAGTCCAGATTAATTTCGTATTCCTTTATAACCATTAAACCTTGCTTTTTTCTAAAACCCGACTCATAAATTTCTCCTGTTCCTCTCCACATATCCATCTGACGACATTATCCAGCCACATCTCATTTTGTTGTTTATCTGTAATAATTCCTTCCTCGACCGCCAGGTCCAGAAGTTTACCCGGATATGAAGATTGTGCAACGCTTTCCATTTCGCCTAAAGGATATGGATCGTCCAAGCCTACAAGAATTTGATCTGTACTTTCCTGTCTTCGAATCATTAGTTCGAGAGAAATCGTATCATGAACCAGGGTGTCAAAATAGATATTCGGGTGTCCTATCGCTTTTCGGGGTCTTGTCATTCCTTCAAACAAGTCGGGTCTGCCGTCGAATCCTTGAGTTCTGCGTCCAATATTAAGATGATTCAGCTGACCTCCATGAGCAAAACAAACCCGAATGTCAGGGTACTTGTCATACAGTCCGCCTAAAGTGTAAAAATGGTAGGCGTCTGCACATTGAGCCAGCATCCAGATCAGATGAAAACGCCAGGCGGTATTTTCAAGACTGATAAATTTTTCGCCATCATAGGGATGGATTTCCACAGCCAGCTTATACTTGTTCGCCAGTTCTAGGATGGGCGCTGTTTCTTCATCAAAAATTCCCCGCCAAGTCCCGATTGAATCCATGTAATGCGTCGGCAGGCATAAAACCTTCAACCCTAATTCTTCAACACAACGTTCTATTTCCCAACAAGCACCGTCAATAAAACCGGCATGTACGACAAATCCACAGGTGAATTTAGTCGGGTGATCATGTTGTACTTGTGCATTAAAGTCATTTTGAAAACGGAGGGCATATTTCATATCCCTGATCCGCAAGCCATTGCCATAGAGTTGAGAAAGATTCAAGACAACAGCATGGTCAATATGATTTCGTTCCATCCATTCCAGTTTTTCATCCAGGAAAAAACTAGAATCGGTTACAGGACGTTTCCAATTTTTTTGAAGCATATGCTTCCTGTCTTCATCGATCCAAAAAATCTCTTTCTCCTTGAGGTAGGCTGGGATCTGTTCCGGATAAGGAAGAAGGTGTGAATGCCCATTAATTCTAAGTTGCTTCATTTTGTAATCGTCTTTAGTACAATTAAAATAGCATTTATCAATATTCTACGATTCAATATTTGAAAAGTGAAAACTAAGTTTCTGCCTGATATCCAATGGTAATTCAGGTAATTCAGATCGCGGTATCAACAGAGTTGATATGGTATGAAAATCTGAAAAGATCTTATGTCTGCGGGCGGTTTCGGCCAAATATTCATGACCTGAAGATCCCCCGGTACCAATTTTATTTCCTATCATCCTGAGTACCATCTGCGCATGACGATAGCGCCAGCTTGTCATCAGATCATCTATAT
>JAOTYW010000211.1 GCA_029861705.1 Flavobacteriaceae bacterium | reverse complement strand
CAAAAACCCAAATCCGGTCAAGATCGATGCAATCATAAATAGGTCGCTTTCTAATGGCGTCAAAAAATCGATTACATATACCAGAAGGGGGATGAGGCCAATTAGAATAAAAGAGAAATAGGTCACTCCACCAATTCTGAGAGGCGACTTATTCTCGGGAATTATTTTCATTTCTTCTTTCAATACAATATCTATCCATCGATCTGAGTCTCTGGTGACCTGATCTACTACAATATTTAGCGCCTGTTCTTCGTATCCAAGGGATTGAAATATTTGGGATACCCGTGTACTTTTATATGCGGGGTCCCGGCTGGCCAACTCAAACTCCCGGTTTTTGTGCTTCCTGTAATTATCTTGCTCTGTTTTTATTGACAAATAGGAGCCAACAGACATAGCAAATCCGTCTGCCAGGAGATTGGCAAAACCAAGGATGATAATAATAGCACTATCCAAACCCGCTCCAACGGAACCTGCTACAACGGCAAAAGTGGTCACACAACCATCCATACCTCCGTATACAAATTCGCTTAGGTATGGCTCCCAATGCCCAAATCTCGCTGTTTTACCCCTCCTCATATAAATGGTAATTGGAGCACTTAACTACAGTCTGAGATATACCTCACGGATCTAACTTTAGAATAAATTATACTGCGGTGGTTTCACGCCATTTAAGCGGAGGTAAACTGCTGTTTGTCCTCTATGATGATTAAGGTGTTCTTTGGCTTTTTGTACCCACCCCAGGCGGGATACTTTAAACGGACCTCGTTCCACGATCTCATCAAAAGTTGAAGCGTCCATTTCTTTTACACTGCTGATCACAAAATCAAATGCTTCGGTAGTGATCTCAGCGATCCGAGCCTTTGTATGGTTGGCTTTGTCCTCGGCCAGATTAACTTGGCCAAAAGGTGAGGCTGCCCCTGTTCCATTGGCACTGAGTCCGACTGTACCCTGTGCCATATGAAGCATTTGCACGGCAAAAGTCTGAGCTTCATCATCAGGGCTAAAATCAAATTTATCGTCCGGCATGGCATCTATATAAGCCAATGATAAGGTTTTCCCGCGTTCAAAATCTGTAACCAGACCATCGATAATACTGTTTTGGGCCGTCCCGCTAAAAACAAGGAGTCCAAAAATTAGAGTTAAAAGTGTTCTCATGATAGTATATGTTAAATGTATGTTTAAAAAGGATCTTTTAAGATAAGAAATTAAGTTTAAGGTTGATGGTTCATAGTTCATAGATCTTAGTTCGTAGTTAGTGGGTCAAGAAAGCAATTCATGACATGGTTCTACGTACATAAATGAATTACCGGGATATTTGGTGATTGAACTTTCAGGGGTCCTGTACATTGAACCAATCCCGGGCTGCTTCAACAGTATCATATACCCGAAACTCCCAATTTGAATTTAGTGCCCATGATACCATAAGATATTTCATTAGCTTTTCTTTTAGGTGGGCCTTATTGACTACTACGGCCAATTTTAGATTAGGATGTTTTCGGCTAAATGCGGCATCTTCTATAGAGACATCTACAATATCCAAATCATCCATTACTAATTCTTCAGCTTCATTGAAATCAATCAATGTATACCAGTGATTGTGTTCTTCTGCTGCTTTTAGGGAAAGTTTATTGGTTGAGCTGATTTCAGCTGAGGTTACATGTCCACTGCATATCCAATGCTGGCCGTACGTTTCTAAAATTAATTCAATGGGCATGTACTATAATTTGAAGAATACAAGCTGGTGTTAGCTGAGGTAAGATTTAATCAGGATCTTTTGGAAGTGTGATCCTGTTTTGAGCAGAGGATCCGTTGGCATCATTCTCATTACTTTTGGGATAGGGTAAATTGATCCAGTTCCTGGCCGCTTGAACAGAATTAAATAACCGAATATTGGCAACCGTATTCAGAGACCATGAAATCTTAAAATGATTTATAAAGGTTTCTTCCACCTGCTTATTTATGCTTATGAACGCGATTTTTAAATCTGGATATTTCCGACCTACGGCAAGATCGTCGGCCGAGACATTGAATAATTCCATTTGATCTAAATCGATTTTATCTGATTCACGTGCATCGACAATTTGATATTGTGGTTCAATGCCTTCGGGAGGGGTAAACATGAATTTACGAGCCTCGTATATCTCTTCTGCCGATATTGACCCTTTCGTAGTATAATACACTCCATGATATTCCCAGCGTGCTTTTATCGGCATGAGTAATGGTCTTTATTTATTTTAATGGGGGATATTCTAAAATAATAATTTCCCTACATATTCTATAGATATGTGTACGACAGACCTAAACTTTAACAAAAAAAACCGGGAAAGTTCCCGGTTTTAATTTACATGTTTATTATGATCATTCTGTTGCTGTGGCTTGAGCCATTAATCCGCCTACGTCAAAGTAGTCGGAAGCAGAAACAATTTTTCCATCTTCATTTACGGCTATCAGGCTAAAGAATTTCAACCCGATCTCATTCCCGGTCTCTGTATATTTAGCATGCCATGTGCCGTATACCCGAATAACATCAGCTGAATTGCTCGCACCTGCTTCTGGAAAAACAGAACCAGACCAATAGCCGTTTACCGTATCGTCTGCCGTCACGATTCCGGAGGTATATTTAATATCTTCAAAACCATCATGATAAGCCTTCAGGGCACCAAGAAGGTCTTCCTTGCCTAGCCATTTGCCGCCGTTATAACCAGGCGGACTCCATTGCATGGTATCGGATAACATTTCGGTTACGGCCCCAAGATCTTCATTGCCATGTGCTTCATAAAAAGCTGCGATCACGGCGACTTTTCGATCAAAATCTGCATAATCTGGGCCTTCCGCTTCTTCCGCCACCACTTCAGATTCTGCTTGTGCTGTTTCTTTACACCCAAATAGGGTTGCCAAGGCAAGTAAAGCCAGGCTTAATAATTTTAGTTTCATCATTTTTGTTTTTAGTATATAGGTTTATTTTTATTCGTCCTCCGCTTCTGCTGAAGCTGTATCAGTTTCAGGGTTAAAATAGGCAGAGATCATAGCGATTTTATTGTCTTCATTCAGCCCAAAAAGTCCGTACCATTTTATATTATTGGTTTCCCCGCTTTCCACTATTGTCGAACTCCAGGATCCATAGGCTCGGATGATACCAACATTCTGAGGTGATGATTCCTGTACGGGGAAATTTCTCCCGGCAAAAAAAGTACCGGCTGTTGTATTGGGTAATACGATTCCCGGATTAAACTTCAAATTTTCAACAGCCTGATACATACCACCCAACCTGGCTAAGAATTCATCTTTACCGAGCCATTGATTGTCATTCCAAATTGAAGGACTGTACTTTAAAGTATCGGCTAACAAAGTGCCCATTTTGGCAATATCTTCATCTTCATGGGCTTTAAATAATGCTTTTACCACTTCCACCTTGGCATTGAAATCATCATCAGTGGCGGCTATTGCCTCATTCGCCACCGATTCCGCTTTTTCACTTGTTTCTTTACACCCAAATAGGGTTGCCACGGCAAATAAAGCCAGGCTTAATAATTTTAGTTTCATTGTACAAAATTTAATAGGTTATTAATGTGAGGGAATTGCGTTAAGATACAATTTTTAATGATTACACATCCATAATTTTCGTACGTACTTACTGAATCATTGGCAGGGAAATTAAACCATGCGCACCAAAATTTCTTTCATCATTTTTGCAGCGAGGAATGCTGTCATGTCATGATGATCTTTCGTGGGATTGTACTCTACAATGTCGGCTCCAATTACTGTGCCCTGGAAATTCTGAATAATTTCCAAAACCTGTCTGGCTGTAAAACCACCCGGTTCATAATGTGATACGCCTGGTGCGCAGGCCGGATCAAAAGCATCCATATCCAATGAAATATATAAGGGGTTCTCAAAGACTGGTAAGCGCATAATGTCCCAATCTTTCATTTCATGTATCTCAACCCTAAATTTTGCAGCCTGCTCACGCTGATGTTCTGATAAGGTACGAATGCCTACCTGAACTAGGTTAGTAGCCAGGTCTTCTTCCATGATCCGGGCAAACGGACAGGCATGAGAAAACTTATCGCCCTCAAATTCATCATAAAGATCGGCATGGGCATCAATATGAAGAATATCCATGTTTGGATAGTACGCACTAAGGGCTTTTACGACAGGATACGTGATGGAATGATCTCCGCCTAATGTAAATAATCTTGCATTTTCGTCAATATTGTTTTTAGTAATGGAGGCTATATCGAAGTACTCCAAAATGTCAGAGTCGCCCTTATCATCTATATCCAGGGTTTCAACAGACAGCCCATTTTCGGCATATAGATTAGAGGATTCGCTGTAAAGTGCTTTTCGAATAAGCGGCGGAGCAAGTTTCACCCCTTTTTGATAGGAAGATTTATCGTCGTAGGTTATGCCCTGGATGTGGATCATGCAGAAAAATGTAATCAGGTTGTACGCTAGAATTCCGCGTCATACAATTGATCGAAATTTGATAGAGGCCTCCCCAGGATCTTTTCAGATTCGGTTTTGGCCATATCTTTTTCTTCTTCGGTCAATTGACCAGCCACTTCTTTCATTTCATTGATCA
>JAOTYW010000210.1 GCA_029861705.1 Flavobacteriaceae bacterium | reverse complement strand
ATTGGGAATCTTCTGTAGGCGGGATCACGTATCCAAAACATTTGGGCCAGTCCGGACAACCCATACCACTGCCGGTCATACGGACGATTGCCCCGGCGGTGATAACCAGGTAAACAAGGATGAGGGTTAGTTGAGCTACTTTTCTAAAGGTCATATTTTGAGTGATTGACCTTGCAAAAATAGAAAAGGACAAGTTTCCTTGTCCTTTTTATTTAAAGATGTTTAGTTTTTCAGATTCTACTCTACAATAATGAATTCGGAACGCCGGTTGGCCTGATGTTCATTTTCTGAACAGCGAACCCCATCTGCACAATCGTTTTTCAACTGAGATTCACCGAATCCCTGGGCAGTAAGTCTACTCTGGTCAATGCCACCTCGCTCCACGAGATAAACCAAGGTTGCATAGGCCCTGCGTTCTGATAGGTTTTTATTGTACGTTTCGGAAGCTCTCGAATCGGTATGAGAACGTATTTGGATATTGGCTTCCGGATACGCATTCAGATAAGTAATTACCTTACTCAGATCAACCCAGGCATCCTTTCTTATTTTTGATTTCCCCAGGTCAAAAAAGATCGGGTTGATATCCAAATGTGATACCAGATCGGAGCCTAATGGAGCTCTTCTATTTTTTTGTAAGGAGACTTTTACAGGTCGGTCTTTCCCCTCTACCGGAATATGGGAATGTGCAGTTTCATTACATGATGGTACTTCAGCATGGATGGTATAGTTACCAGCCAGGCAGTCAGAATCCATAGAGAATGATCCCTGGACATTAGTTAGCATATCTCCAATCATTTTATCTTCAGTATCAAGGATCTTAATTCTAACATTTTCCAGCGGGAGGCCTGTTGCCTGATCTTTTACGATCCCTGAGATCACAGTGGAGCAAGGTGGAAGTATATTTTTAATGATCTCATTCTGTTCCTGATCATCCAGGACGAAACCATAGATATCATCACTTCCTTTCCCCCCGGGTCTGTTAGAAGCAAAATACCCGCTGTTATTTCGTGGATCCTTTACCAGGGAAAAATCATCTTGCGGACTATTGATCGGTTTTCCTAGGTTTACAGGCTCGGTGATCTCTTCCTCCTGGATTTGGGCTGCAAAAATATCCAACCCCCCTAAACCGGGATGTCCGTCAGATGCGAAATACAAGATGTTGTTCTTGTCGAGATGTGGAAAAGTCTCCCGTGATTCTGTATTGATCTCAGGTCCCAGGTTCACGGGTACACCAAAGCTTCCATCTTCATTAATGTCTACAGAGAAAATATCAGATGAACCATAAGTTCCCGGCATATCTGAAGCAAAATATAAACGCTTCTCGTCCAGGCTTAAGGCGGGATGTGCCACAGAATATTCATTGCTGTTGAAGGGAAGCTCTTTAACATCCTTCCACCTATTTTTCTTTTTGGTGGCAACAAATACTTTAAGTCGGCTTACACCTTTTTCATCCCGGGCAAAATTGCCATTCTTGGAGTTATTGCGAGTAAAATAAAGGGTCTGCCCATCTCTTGTAAATATAGCAGAAGATTCATGTGTCTTAGAATTGATCATTAGGTCCAATTTTGAGAGAGAGGAACCATCCGTATATCCGTCTACCAGGATATTGGCCTGGTAGAGATCCAGAAACGCTTTGTTATTCCATTCGTGGATCTTGTTACGTGCAACCGCTGTATCCCGGGCTGTAGAATAGATCAATTGTTGACCGATCACCGATGGTGCAAAATCTGATTCCTTTGTATTGATGTCCAGATTGATCAGTTCAATATTCACACTTTGCTCTTTGATCTTTTTCAGATAATCCACCTTTTCTGCATAACGCTGGGCACGAATATCACCATTGTTAGATTCCAGGTATTTATTCATCCATGCATCGGATTCATCATATTTACCAATCGACTTCAGTGAAAGTGCATAGCGATAGATGTATTCAGGTTCTATTTCTTCTTCTTCCAGACCTATGAGTTCACTATACCATTTCGCGGCCTTTTCATACTCGGCATTTGCGAAATGGGAATTACCGAGATTTTTATAAATATCCGCTGTGGAGTAACCGGAAGAAACAAGGTCTTCATATTTATCAATAGCTTCCTGGTAGGCATATTCATTATACAGCTCCGTAGCTTTTTTGGCTTTTTGTTTCTGGCCCAGCATGCTTTGTGCTGAGAGCAACATCAAAAATGATAAGATTATTGTGCTAGATCTCATAGTATAATCTTTAGAAAAATCTTGGGCTTAGGATTTTCTTATGTCGTGTTTTTAATTCATATCGAACAAAGAGCTCGAAGGATCCATCATTAAATTGGGTGGCACCTAAATCGGTTGTTTCCTTATCATAAGCCAGACCCAGGGCCAACTGTTCGGATAATTGAAATCCTAACATGGCACTTAAGGCGGCATCCCAACGATAGGCAGCACCTAAGGTAAATTTCTCATTGAACAAGAAGCTCATCGAAATATCGGCTTGCAAGGGGGCGCCTCGTACTGCCTTCAGTAAGATAGCGGGTTTAATTTTTGTCCTGTTATTCAATTCATATACATACCCAGTGATCAGGTATATGTGCATGCGTTCCGTAGCCAAATAAGAGCTTCCTTCTCCTGAATTATCAAAGTGTTCGGTCTCCAGGAAATTTGGTACTGATAGTCCTAAATAATAATTCTCGGAATGATAGTATACCCCGGCACCAATATTCGGCGAAAATTTTCGATCGATACTAGTTATTCCATTTACCAGCTCAGGCCGGTAATTTTGGAGTTTAGTAAAATCCACATCCAGAAAATGGCCCCCGGCATTCAGGCCAAAAGACAACTTGCCTTTATCTGCGGCCGGGATGGTGTAGGAGAAAACGGCATCAAAATAGGTATCCTTATTGGTTCCGTTACCGATCTCATCATTGACGATAGAGAGCCCTAATCCCACACGTTCGGAGACGGGTGAGTGCAGGTTTATAGTCTGGGTTGTAGGCGCACCATCAAGTCCGACCCATTGAGACCGGTGAAGGGCATTAATACTGAATACCCCCCTTGATCCGGCATAGGCTGGATTGATAACCATGGTGTTGTACATATATTGAGTGTACTGTGCATCCTGTTGTGCCCAGCTGAGTGAGCAACTCAGAATACCGAATACAACTAGAAATAATGATCGCATCTTTTGCATGTCAGAGGCTTATTAGATTATAGTTTATTGTGTTTACCTGTTGATATATAGGTAACCAGTCTTGGTAAGACCTTCGTTACCCCTCATATATTTAATGATATAATAGTATACACCTGTAGGCAATTCTTCATTGGCCTGAATTGTGGCCCTTCCGTTAGATATGCCTCTGAAGACGTTATTACCATTATCATAACCCTGGGTCTCAAAAACCTTGACACCCCAACGGTTATAGATCTCCACAGTATTTTCCGGGAACGAATCAATGTTCATGATCCTTAAGTAACCGTCATCGATGTCAGGCCCGATAAGATCACTAAAAATCTCTATATCGCAATCTGATCCAGATGGAGGAGTACCCCCTCTGGAGTCGCATCCGTCCAATGGATCGGTCTTATCGAAGACCTCTTGTCCATCTTCTATTCCATCGCCATCGGTATCCGGGTTGTAAATGTCGGTACCACGACTTTCTTCAGCTGCTGTATCCAGACCATCTACGTCGCAATCGCTATCCGGTAAAGGATATCCCCCTACGGAATCACAGTCATCTAATGGATCTGAACCGTCCAATACTTCCTGGCTGTCAAGAATTATATCGCCATCGGTGTCCGGATCATTTGGATCCGTACCCATCATGGCCTCTTCTTCTTCGGTGAGTCCATCCCCATCACAATCAGAGTTGGGTAGTGGTATACCGTTTATAGAGTCACAGTCGTCAGCGGGATCCGTGCCGTCGAGTTCTTCTTGCCCATTTAGTATACCGTCTCCGTCACAATCGTTTTCTGGGAAACTCAGGCAATCCAATACGATAGTAACTGTGGCAGTATCGCAATTGTCTGGATTAAAGATCTCGCAGACCGTATAGATAATATTATACGTTTCGGGCTCAGCCATGGCAGCAACATCTACTGTGCCATCAGCATTAACTGTAAGCGGACCATCAGTAACAGGCGCAAGGCTCACCTCAGATGGGATCACAGGATCTCCATTCAAAGTATCGTTGTCCAGTACATTGACGACGTCTGTTGCCCCTTCAACACTATTGACGGGTACGTCGCTTAGATCATCGTCGATCGCGTCCATTACGGCAGCTTCGACTACTACAGTTACAGTAGTTGTATCACAGTTACCTGGATTAAGAACCTCACATATGGTATAGTCAATTGTATATGAACCTTCATCGGATTGAGGCGCTATATCTACCGTACCATCAGCATTAACTGTAAGCGGACCATCAGTAACAGGCGCAAGGCTCACCTCAGATGGGATCACAGGATCTCCATTCAAAGTATCGTTGTCCAGTACATTGGCAAAACCTGAAATACCATCATTTCCATTGGCATGGCTAGCAGAAAGGTCATCGGCTACAGCGTCTATTACGGCAGGTTCTACTACTACTGTTGCAATAGCTGAATCGCAATTACCTGGATTAAGTACCTCACAGATAGTATAGGTAATATCAT
>JAOTYW010000209.1 GCA_029861705.1 Flavobacteriaceae bacterium | reverse complement strand
GCTACCCCTTTCAATTGCAATAAAAACTTCATAAAAATTCTATGGTTCTAGGAGGAAAGTAAGCGCGAAAACTGAAATATCCTTTCAGTAGTAAATGAAATTTATGTAAGAAAGAAGCAGGAATCCCTGAACTGCCCTATTTTTGAAAGACGGGTATACCTAACTTTATTTATGGCCGATCTCTCATTAGAAATACAACTCAGTACGCTACCAAATGATCCCGGTGTTTACCGCTTCTATGATGTAGATAAAAAACTGATCTATGTTGGGAAGGCTAAAAATCTGAAGAAACGCGTCTCTTCCTATTTTACAAAAAAACATGAAACCGGGAAGACACGAGTGCTGGTTAAAAAGATCAGATCGCTGGATCATATTGTAGTACAGACAGAATCTGATGCCCTTTTATTGGAAAACAATCTGATCAAAGAATACCAACCCAGGTATAATGTCTTGTTGAGGGACGATAAGTCCTATCCGTGGATCTGTCTTAAAAAGGAGCGCTTTCCGCGACTCTTTCCAACGCGAAATCTTATTAAGGACGGTTCAGAATATTTTGGTCCGTATACCAGCATGCGAACCGTGCGTACACTTTTAGATCTGATCAGAAGTGTCTATCCGTTGCGCACCTGCACCTATGACTTATCTGAAGAAAAGATACAAGCGGGAAAATATAAGCGATGCCTGGAGTTTCACCTGGGAAATTGCAAAGGGCCGTGTGAGGCATTGCAGACGGAAGAAGAATATGACAGGCAGGTAAAAGATATACGAGACATCATCAAAGGGAATTTTAATTCCTCATTGAGGTATTTCAAAAAAGAAATGAAAAGACTGGCAAACGAAATGCGATTTGAAGAAGCCCAGTTGATCAAGGATAAGATCGAGGTATTGGAGAATTATCAGGCCAAATCAACGGTAGTAAATCCAAAGATCAGCAATGTTGATGTCTTTAGCATTGTGTCAGACGAGGCCTTTGCATATATTAATTTTCTGCAATTGGCACATGGGTCTATCATTCGGTCACACACGCTGGAGATTAAAAAGAAATTGGAAGAGCCGGATAAGGATCTGCTGGCACTTGCCATTTTAGAGATCCGTGACCGATTTGATTCCCAGTCCAAAACTGTATATACCACCATTCCGCTCAAACTCCCGGAAGGAATAAAAGTAGTAGTGCCTAAACTGGGAGACAAGAAGAAGATCGTGGATCTGTCTGAACGCAATGCCAAGTTCTTCAGAATGGAACGCTTTAAACAGATTAAGATCACAGATCCGGACAGGCATGCGAACAGGATCATGGCGCAAATGCAAAAGGATCTTCGCTTATCTGCTGAACCCAGGCATATAGAATGTTTTGATAATTCTAATATACAGGGGAGCAATCCGGTAGCGGCCTGCGTGGTTTTCAGGAACGGAAAAGCAGCCAAAAAGGAATATCGACATTTTAATATTAAGACGGTAAGCGGTCCGGACGATTTTGCTTCTATGGAAGAAGTTGTACTGCGCAGATATAAAAGATTACTGGATGAAATGCAACCATTACCCCAATTGATCGTCATAGATGGAGGTAAGGGTCAGTTGTCTTCGGCATTAAAAAGTTTAGAACACCTGGGCCTGCGCGGTAAGATCGCCATCATTGGTATCGCAAAACGCCTGGAAGAGATCTATTTCCCCGATGATCCCATCCCATTGTACCTGGATAAGAAGTCGGAAACCCTAAAGATCATCCAGCAGCTTAGGAATGAAGCTCACCGCTTTGGTATCAACCATCATCGAAATAAAAGGAGCAAAGCGGCCATACAGTCTGAGCTGGAGCAGATTGAAGGGGTTGGCGACAAGACAGCGCAACTCTTATTAAAAGAGTTTAAATCAGTAAAACGAATAAAATCGGCACAGCTGGAAGAGCTAACAAAAATTGTAGGTCGTGCTAAAGCGCGAAAAATTTATGAGAGTTTTCATTAAAGGTCTATCTTGAAGCATGAAAAAAGGGATCCTCTTACTCCTTACGCTCTGCATAATGATCCCTGGCTATTCCCAGTTTCAGAAAACAGATGAACGCCCCAAAGTGGGCTTGGTATTAAGTGGTGGTGGCGCAAAAGGTTTAGCGCACATCGGAGCCCTTAAAGTGATCGAAGAAGCCGGGATTAAAGTGGATTATATCGGCGGAACCAGTATGGGAGCGATCATCGGCGCTTTATATGCGTCTGGTTATTCTGCTGTGGAGCTTGACTCCATGTTTATGGAAACCAATTTCTCTGAATTGATCCAGGATGATTTTCCAAGAGGCGCAAAGTCGTTTTACGAGAAAGATGATACGGAACGCTATGCCCTTACCATCCCGTTTAACGATTTTAAGATCGCATTTCCTGCAGCCCTCTCGGGAGGGCAAAAGATCTATAATGAGCTTGTCAAGCTTTTATACCATGTAAAGGATACGAAAGATTTCAACGAGCTGCCTATTCCATTTTTGTGTATTGCTACGAACATAGAAACAGGGGAAGAGATATTGTTAGACCAGGGTTTTTTACCCGAAGCAATCATGGCTAGTGGCACCTTCCCTTCCTTGTTTGAACCAACGGAAGTAGATGGTCGGATCCTTATTGACGGAGGCGTACTAAATAACTACCCGGTGGAAGAGGTACGGGCCATGGGGGCAGATGTCATGATCGGTGTAGATGTACAACACGGTCTGCGCGAGCGCGAATCCCTGGGGTCGGCCTCAGAGATCCTCTTGCAGATCAACAACTTCAGGACGGTTAAAGATATGAGTGTAAAATCTGCGATGACGGATATCTATATCAAACCGAATATGGATGATTTTACGGTGATCGACTTTGATCTCAAAGAGACCATCATAAATAATGGCGTAGAAGCTGCGCAGCTTGAGATAAAAGCATTAAAGCAACTTGCAGGGTCACAAGGGAGAATACCGAAACCCAATACGTCTATCCCGGTTAGCGACTCCCTGGTCATTAATCGACTCGTTGTGGAAGGCGACCAGGTATCGAGCCGTGGCTTCATTAAGGGAAAATTGCGCTTCGACCTGGGCGAAAAGATCAGTTTTGGTGATTTTCAACGAGGCATCGGGAACCTGGCAGCTACTGAAAATTTTAAGGCGATCCGCTATGAACTTACTTCCAATGGCCTTGGAGAGGACCTTGTTTTAAAACTCAAGGAAAATCCAAACAAAACCTATTTACGGGTGGGCGCACATTACGATCAATTATACAAAAGTGCTGCCTTACTTAATATTACGCGGAAACAATTCCTGACCAATGATGATACGGCATCCTTTGATTTTATCCTGGGCGATAATGTGCGCTATAATATAGAGTACTATATAGATAAGGGCAGGTATTGGAGCATAGGCGTAAACAGCAGACTGAATGATTTCAACAAGGATATTGACCTCGATGTGATCCAAAGCAATTTTAATGTGCTGGAAGATCCTAATATCAATACCATTACCCTGGATGTAGACGACATCACCAACCAGTTTTATGTGCAGACAGATTTCAGAGAGGAATTTGCACTGCGATTGGGCATTGAACATAAGTATCTTAAATATGGGAGTGAAACCATCAATGATATGGGCAGTTTATTGAATGACCCTCAACAGTCAGATCCGGCCGTTTTTGAGAATAGTCACTACTACAGCACTTTTGGCCAGCTAGTTTTGGACACCTTTGATGATAAATACTACCCGAATAGGGGTTTACGCTTTGATGGCGACTTCCATTTGTATTTATTCTCCTCAGATTTCAATAATAATTTCAAGGAATTCTCAATCGGGAAAGCACAAATGGGCGCAGCTTTTCCAATTTTGAACAACCTTACACTGGTTATAGAAACAGAAGGAGGTTTTAAGTTGGGAACTTCTGAAGTGTCAAGTTTTGACTTTATTCTGGGGGGCTATGGGGCCAAGCTCATCAATAATTTTATTCCTTTCTACGGCTACGATTTTCTAAGCTTGCCCGGGAATAGTTTTGTAAAGGGGACTGCGCGTTTTGATCTTGAAATTGCACCTAAAAACCATATTATGCTGGCAGGTAATTTCTCAAATGTGGAAGACGATATCTTCCGATTAGGGGAGTGGTTTACAGAACCGGATTATACAGGATATGCCATTGGTTATGGATTGGAGACATTTATGGGCCCCCTGGAAGTCTTTTATACCTGGACTCCGCAAGGGAGTGATGGGGGTTTTTTCTTTAGTATTGGCTACTGGTTTTAGCTTCCTTTATTGCCATTTTTTGTCTGTTTTTTCCGATATTTGCACTAGAAAATGAACTGATGACTTTTTTAGATTTAGATATAAAGGCTCACCTCAGAGCCATGTGGTAAATGTGCGAACTCCCGATATATTAGGGCAGGGATTGTTCATTTTTTTAAGTATTCATTTTCAAATTTCAGATCATGTCAATTTTAGATACCACTTCGTTACACTTGCCGAAGGAAAATCCTGAGGCTGAAGATTTTCTTCCTTTGTTAGGAACAGACTATGTTGAACTCTATGTAGGTAATGCCAAGCAGGCAGCACATTATTATATGTCGGCCTGGGGATTTCAACCCCTGGCCTATTCCGGATTGGAAACCGGAATGAAAGACCAGGTTTCTTATGTATTGCAACAGGATAAGATCCGGTTGATACTTACATCACCC
>JAOTYW010000208.1 GCA_029861705.1 Flavobacteriaceae bacterium | reverse complement strand
CTGGGGCTGGAGAAGGTCCCAAGGGTTGGGCTGTTCGCCCATTAAAGTGGCACGCGAGCTGGGTTCAGAACGTCGTGAGACAGTTCGGTCTCTATCTACTGCGGGCGTTAGAAATTTGAGTGGAGCTGATCCTAGTACGAGAGGACCGGATCGGACTGACCGCTAGTGTACCGGTTGTCCTGCCAAGGGCATGGCCGGGTAGCTATGTCGGGAAGAGATAAGCGCTGAAAGCATATAAGCGCGAAACTCGCCACAAGATGAGATTTCTTTAAAGGGTCGTGGAAGACTACCACGTTGATAGGCCATAGGTGGAAGTGCTGTAAAGCATGTAGCCGAGTGGTACTAATAGCCCGTTGAACTTGCGCTTGCACAAGCCTCGTTTGACATTTTGCGCCCGTCTTTCTTTCTGTTTTTAGACTCGTTCTTTTCGAGTTTTCTATTCCATTATGTTAAAATATTACACTGTAAACCAGTGATATCGAGTAAGTTATCTTGCCGATAAACAATTTTAGGTGGTTATTGCGACGGGGTTCACCCCTTACCATTCCGAACAGGGAAGTTAAGTCCGTCAGCGCCGATGGTACTGCATTCGTGGGAGAGTAGGTCACCGCCTTCTTATATGAGACCTCAAGAGTAATCTTGGGGTCTTTTTTTTTGATGTGATCGTGGGAGAGCCACGACTAACTCCCATATCAGGAATAATATCAGCTTCATAATCGGTTGCGTCATCTGTGGCTAACAATTCAGGTTAATTCCCATTTTGCACCTCCACTTTCATATGACCTTTATCATAGGTTAACAGTAGTGCTTAATGTAGTTTTCAGAGGATTTCCAACGGATAACTATATTATGATCAAAGAAGTAGATTATAAAAAGCTGAAAAGGTCATTTGATATCTCTACGATAGACCTGAACAAGTCCGTAATTGATTCCCCTACAAGACCTTTGATCGGACAGGATCGCGCCCTGGAAGCCCTGGAATTTGGTATTGGGAACAAGGGTGGGGGCTTTAATATTTATGTCTCAGGATATCCAGGTAGCGGTAAATTAAAAGCAGTAAACCATTTTTTGGAAGAGAAAGCCAAAGTAGAAGAGGCACCAGGGGATTGGTGCTATGTAAACAATTTTAAAGATCCATACTGCCCTAAGAAACTGGCATTACCTAAAGGCGGTGCAGAAATCTTCAGAGATGAGATAAATAAGATTATTGAAGAAGGAAAACAAATGCTGATCAAGGCTTTCGAAAGCAAAGAATATGCTGATAAAAGGCAGCAAATTATCTCAGAATACCAACAACAGGAAGTCGGACTTTTTGAGGATCTATATCGCAAGGCCAGCGTTAATAATTTTATCATACAACGCACCCCAATTGAAATCCTTGTTATTCCTGTTGATAATGCCGGAAATCCACTAAATAGTAAAAAGTTTCGCCAATTGTCGGAAAAGAAACGCAAAGAGATTCTTGACAAACAAACAGAACTTCATAATGAGCTCATAACACTTTTAAAAAAGAACAGGGAACTTGAAAGGGCGAGGCATTCCAGTCTTATGGAACTTGAAAAAAATGTGGCCCTTTATGCCATTGAAACAATCTTGGAAGAACTTAAAGAAAAATATAAGAATTTTCAGGATGTATTGTCCTATCTCGATGAAGTTAAGAACGATATACTGGATAATCTGGAAGAGATTCTAGTATCTCAAACAGACGTAATTGAAGGAATTGGCCCTGAGCGTAATAAAAAATTTATCAAGTATGAAGTGAATGTTATTACTGACAATGCCAAATTGGAAGGGGCGCCCATTATTATGGAACTTAATCCTACGTACAATAATCTATTTGGAAAAGTAGAACATGAATCCCAAATGGGTACCCTGATTACAAATTTTACATTGATCAGGGGAGGTGCGCTACATAGGGCTAATGGGGGTTACTTAATACTTCCATTAAAAGAATTGTTATTGAATTATTTTTCATGGGATAGTCTTAAACGGGCGCTGAGCAATAATGAAATAGTAATTGAAGATCCCGGGGAAAGATTGGGATTTTTTAGTGCTAAAAGCCTAAAACCTGATCCAATCCCATTGGATGTCCAAATTATATTGATTGGGTCTCCTATATGGTATTACTTGCTCTATGAATACGATGAAGAATTCAAGGAGTTGTTCAAAGTAAAGGCCGAATTTGATACTACAATGGCGTATAACTCCCGGAATGTTAAAGATTTTGCAGGAGTGACCTATAAAATCCTGGAAGAAAATAATCTCTTGCCTTTAGAAGAAAAGGCTATGGCCAGACTAATTGAACAAGCAGCTCGCATGGCCGGAGATCAGAAAAAACTCTCTCTTAAGTTTAGGGAAATTAGAGATATACTTCATGAGGCAGATCATTATTCCAGATTGGATTCTTCCAAGGTGATCACTGTTTCTCATGTTTTAAAGGCTATTGAGGCACGGTATTTCAGATCCAACCTTATCCAGGAAAAGATAAATGAAATGATCAAACGGAATACCTTAATGATTCCAGTATCGGAGACCAGAGTTGGTCAGATCAATGGCCTGTCTGTAATTGATCTGGGAGATATTACGTTCGGGAAACCCAATAAAATTACAGTATCAATTGCATCAGGGAAATTAGGCCTGGTAGATATAGAACGAGAGGCCAAGTTAGGAGGTAAAATCCATACCAAGGGGGTATTGATACTACAGGGATATCTCCTGGAAAAATATGCGCAAAACAAATCTATGAGCCTGATCGCCAGTCTGGTATTTGAACAAAGTTATTCTGAGATCGAAGGCGATAGTGCCTCTAGTGCAGAGCTGTTCGCAATTCTTTCTAGTTTATCTGGTTTACCGATCAAACAGGGAATTGCCGTGACAGGTTCTGTAAATCAGAAAGGAGAAATTCAACCCGTAGGGGCGATAAACGAAAAGATTGAAGGCTATTTTGAAGTTTGTAAGCAAGGGAGTCTGACAGGAGATCAAGGTGTTATAATTCCTGCGGGTAACCTGGACAATCTAATGCTGAAAGATGAGCTAGTTCAGGCGGTTAAAGAAGAGAAATTTCATATTTGGGCCATTTCCAATATAGATGAAGGTCTTGAGATTCTTACTGGAACACCGGCCGGGAAACTATTGAAGAGTGGCTCCTTCACTAAAAATTCTGTACATGCACTGGTCGATAAGCGCATAGAAGCACTAAATAGCAATATAATGCCTACTGAGGTAAAAAAAACACCTGCCAAATCAAAGAAAAAGTCAGTACGTAAAAGACAATCCTAAATCCTGGGCAGATCTCCCTCTCCTGTAAGCGGAAGATGTGAGTGCCCCATCAGAAACGTATCTACATGATGAGCAGCCTGCCTGCCTTCAGCAATTGCCCATACGATCAAAGATTGACCTCTGCGTTGATCCCCGGCTACAAAGACACCTGGGACATTGCTCATATAATTGGCAACAGGGGCTTTAATATTAGTACGCGTATCTGCCTGCAGTCCGAGTTGTTCTGCTACAGTCATTTCAGACCCTGTAAAACCCAAAGCCAGTAATGCCAGATCGCAAGGCCATTCCTTTTCCGTACCGGATATTTCAGTAAGTGTCATCCGACCATTTTCTTCCTTAACCCATTCTACTTCTACAGTAACCAATCCTGTTAAATGGCCATCCTCACCCTTAAAAGATTTGGTAGCAATGCTAAAATGCCTGTCGGCACCTTCCTGATGCGACGTGCTTGTGCGCAAGCGCATCGGCCAAAATGGCCAGGGCTGATCTGAAGCTCGCTTAATCCCCGGTTTATTGAGGATCTCAAAATTTTCGACGGATATAGCCCCTTGTCGGAATGCTGTTCCAATACAGTCAGATCCAGTGTCGCCTCCCCCGATGACGATCACTTTTTTTCCGTCTGCAGAAATCTCATTTCCTTGAAAGGGCTTTCCGTCTACTTTTCTATTGTTCTGTGTGAGAAAATCCATGGCCTGCACAACACCTTGAAGATCGGCGCCTTCTATGGGTAATTTTCTCCTGACACTGGCACCGCCACATAGCACTACCGCATCAAATTCATTTTTTAGATCCTGAGCAGCAATGTCTTTCCCAACTTCCAAACCACATTTGAATACAATGCCTTCTTCAACCAAAATTTTTATTCGCCGGTCGATGATCTTTTTTTCCAGTTTAAAATCGGGAATGCCATAACGCAACAATCCTCCGGGTTTCTCATCCCGTTCAAAAACCTCCACTGTATGCCCGGCCCGGTTTAGTTGTTGGGCACAGGCCAGTCCTGCGGGGCCGGATCCTATAATGGCGATCTTTTTAGCTGTTCTCTGAAGAGGGGGTCTGGCAGTGATCCAACCCTCATTAAAAGCCGTTTCGGCAATATGCTTCTCTATGTTTTCTATAGATACCGGATCCTCATTTATCCCTAAAACACAGGCTTCTTCGCAGGGGGCCGGACATAATCTACCTGTGAATTCAGGAAAATTATTGGTAGAATGGAGGATATTAGCAGCCATTTCCCATTTCCCACGATATACGGCATCATTGAAATCAGGGATAAGATTCCCCAAGGGACAGCCGCTATGGCAAAAAGGTATGCCACAGTCCATACAACGCGCCCCCTGGTTTTTTAACTCCTTAGTTTTTAAAGCTTGGGTGAATTCTTTGAAATGATTGATAC
>JAOTYW010000032.1 GCA_029861705.1 Flavobacteriaceae bacterium | reverse complement strand
GATAAGACAACGGTGCGCGGCGCCTGCAAGTGTGGGTAACATGGCTGTAAACCCAGCATAGCGGCCAAACACCTCCAGAACCAGGAATCGCTCATGAGAACCGGCTGCTGTCCTCAGGCTGTTTGTGAGACTGATCGTACGGGTTACGCATGTACTAAATCCTAAACAATAATCCGTTCCCGGTACATCATTGTCCATTGTCTTTGGTATGGCTATGACTTTCAAACCTTGTTTAAAGAGGTGCACTCCGTAGCTCAAGGTATCATCACCTCCAATTGGAATAAGAAAATCCACGCCCAGCCAGTCAAGATTTTTAATAACTTCAGCTGTAAGATCGTTCATGTCTTCATTATAGCTGTCTTTTAAATGTTCTGGCACCCTGTCTTTGGCCACATGACTTGGTCTGGTACGAGACGTATGTAAGAAGGTCCCTCCGGTGCGGGCTGCCTTATTTACAACAGCTTGTGAAAGCTCTGAATAATTATAGCTGTTATCATATTTCTTATCACGAACGATATCGATCAATCCGGCCCAGCCCCTTCTAAAACCAATAACCCGATATCCTTCCCGTATCGCCCGGAAGGTTACAGCACGGATCGCTGGGTTGAGGCCCGGCACATCTCCGCCACCGGTTAAAATACCAATAGTTCCTTTTATTTTATTAACGTTAGCCATAGTTTGTCTTGGTTTAGTGAAACAAAAAAATCCTTGTTAGAACAAGGTGTTTCAATGTATGAAAATAAGTCGAGAAACACAGTCGGTTTTTGATCAAAATAGCTCTCAGAAATTTCAATAAAATGTGCTTTTCGCCGTATCTTTAATACTTCATTGAAAACTTCAAAATTATGTCTGCCAACATCGAAAGTATTTTAGGAAAAGATGCTGAATTTTTGCTGAACCACAGCTGCAAAACCATATCAAAAGAACAATTACATCTGCCGGGTCCCGACTTTGTAGATCAGGTCCTGGGGCCAAGTGACCGGAATCCCATAGTCATGAGGAATATGCAAACACTTTTTAATTCAGGACGGCTTGGTGGAACAGGCTATGTATCCATTTTGCCTGTAGACCAGGGGATAGAACATACGGCAGGCGCATCCTTTGCACCGAACCCAATTTATTTTGACCCCGGTAATATTGTTGAACTTGCTATGGAAGGCGGGTGCAATGCAGTTGCATCTACTTTAGGGGTGCTGGGATCTGTTTCCCGAAAATATGCACACAAAATACCTTTCTTACTGAAGTTGAATCACAACGAACTCCTGACCTATCCAAATAAATTCGACCAGATCATGTTTGCCAGCATTGACCAGGCCTTCGAGATGGGCTGTATTGCAGTTGGCGCGACGATCTATTTCGGATCATCGGAGAGCAACCGACAAATAAAGGAAATCACCGAAGCCTTTGAATATGCTCATGAGCTGGGAATGGTTACTGTCCTTTGGGCTTATTTAAGGAATTCAGAGTTTAAAAAAGATGGCAAGGACTACCATGTGTCTGCCGATATCACCGGACAGGCCAACCATCTGGCTTCAACGATACAAGCCGATATTGTAAAACAAAAACAGGCAGAGAATAATGGCGGTTTTAAAGCCATAAATTTTGCCAAGACCCATGATAAAGTCTATTCAGAATTGAGCTCTGACCACCCTATTGATCTTACTCGGTATCAGGTAGCGAATTGTTTGATGGGTCGGGCCGGACTTATTAATTCGGGTGGGGCCTCAGGAGATAATGACTTGGCACAAGCCGTTAAAACTGCAGTGATCAATAAGCGTGCTGGTGGAATGGGCCTTATCTCGGGCCGTAAGGCGTTCCAGAAACCCACAAAAGATGGAGTTGAGCTGTTGAATGCTATTCAGGATGTATATCTTGATACGGGCGTTACCATCGCTTAAATGATCTATAAAAATTTGGGAAAGCCTCCGTGAGAGGCTTTTTTTTGTGGAATCAACGCTTTGGTTTTCCTTTTTTTGGACGGAACTGGATAAGGCTATCTCGGCCCATAATGGTCGTTTGAGAAATATCAAGGGAATCTTTCTTGGACTTTCTACGCTCCTTATCCCTTTTGGCAAATACCTTGTGCATAAGATCTTTAAAGCTATTGAAATCAACTTCATAGGAAAGACCGAGTCCTTGTGTGTAGCCCTGTTGTTCTCCCAGAAATTGGGTGATCTCATTTTCACGGTTAAAGATCTTGGCACGCAAAGTACCCTCTTCATTCAGCAATACCTGTACCTCTACATCGCCCGCTACTACCGTTTCACTTACACCACCTACTGGTACACCGAACCTGCCATTGATCAACACCCTGTCAGAAATTTTAGTGGATACGGTAACCCCGATCCTGTTTTCTGTATTTAGGTTGTCTGAGTTGGGATCTAGATAGCCTTGCTCATAAGACACCCCAAAATCCAGGGCATCGTTCCCGCTGCTTAAGACAGAATTCAGCAATCCGGAAGCCGTTTGTATGAGGTTACCCGTAACTGCCTGCTGGGTAATACCCGTCCCTTCATCTACAAACGTACCTTGTGCCAATAAAAAGAAGGCATTGCGCTCTTCAACCGTGGGATCCTGGAGTTTATAATCCAATTCCGATTTAATAACAGAACTCGTACCGGGAAATTCTATGTTGAAATCTATAGAAGGCCTTTCTAATTCATCCGTCAACTGTACTATCACATCCGTAGGAATTCGGCGTTGATAGCCTGAATTATCCAGCAGAGGCGCTGGGTTGGCGTTCAGGGAATAAACGGCTTCCATATTGAGCTGTGCAGCCAGTGGCTCGCCTTCCCATACAATGCTACCACCCGGTTTTACGTCAAAGGTCTTGTCAATGACCCCTCCGAATCTATAGCGATATTCACCTGTAACGACGACAAAATCACCAAACATATTGAATTTGCCATTCGTATTGATCTCAATCAGCAAAATACCTTCCCCTGTGCCCTTAAGACTACTACCGGTTTTAGGGTCTATTACGATCTCTACCTCAGCATCTGGGGTAACAACCAGGTCAAATTCCATTTCGAGTCCCTCATAATCTCTCAATGTCCTTTGAACATCTATTGATTCAACTTCATTGCGTTCTACGAAATTTATAAAAGAGTAATCCCCTACAGAGGCGACATCACTAATTGGGATCTTTAATTCAGTCCCGGCACCTGTCGCACCGTCAAATGTTATAGTCAAAGCCCTTGTAGGCCCAAAGATCTTCCCTGTACCATTCACAAAGCCACTTCCGTAGTATAATACTTCTTCTTCAAATTCGGTGTTTAAAATGAGGAAGCGATCATCCATGGTTGCCAAATCCAGGTCCAGACTCCAGTCTTTCCACCATTTGTGTTTGATAGTACCATTCAACCGGGCCCTGGTATTTTCAGCTATGTCAGTCAAGGTCACATTATTGAACCCAAAAGTTTGACCGGTAAGGCTAACATCAGCATTTCTGTTAAAATCGTAATCCACGTTTAAATACGGGATGGCAATACCGGCTTCATCCAGGGCTAATCTTCCCTCAATATCCGGGTTTCTTATATCGCCCTGAACCTGAACCGTGCCATTGAGGTTGCCCCTTATATTAGTGATTACACCTTCTCCAAGCGGGCTAAAAGGCTGCAAGGCAAATCTGTCAAAGGAGGCTATCAAATTGGCTTCAGGTATGTCTCCCTTATTGATCACATTGCCTATGATATTCAATTTTTCGCGTCCATCCTCTACCACTTGTGAGCTCACTACAAAATCGGTTAGATCCTTATTTCCTACAATCCCGACACTGAGTTTTCCTAATTTCAAATCATTAACTGCAAAATCTTCCACTTCCAGATTACAGGAAGGCAGGTAGACATTATCTTTTTGCAGGATGTTCAAATTTCCATTGATCTCACCACTCAGGTTTAAGCTGTCAATAGCCGGTGCGATCTTATCCAGGGAAACGATCTTGAATTGTAATTGGAGGTCTTTATAAGTAGAATCTGCAAGTTTTCCTCTAAGCCTGATCTGTTCCCGGTTATCATTATTCATAACAATCTCATCGATTGTCACGCTATCGAGATTCCTGCTGAGGATTACTTTATTCTGATTGTTACCCTCTTTGTTCAATACCCAGGTATTTCCCTTAAAACTCACATCGGATTTTTTTAGCCCGATCACACTTTTGTTTTGCTGGTTAAAAGTGTGGTAGAAATTCAAATTATAGCTGTCATTATACAAACTACCTCCCTTAAATTCGGTCCTGAAGAACAATGTATCAGTCAGGGTGGTATTGATCAGACTAAAATCCTTCACATCATAATAAAGGGTAGAAACATCATCTATAGACACATAGGTGTTAAACAAAGGATTCTTGTTATCTATCTTCACATCAATATTCTCCATATGATTGCCATAGGCCGATATATTTGGTGATCGGAAGGTTAATTTCAGATCCCCTTCATCGGAAACAATACTACCCTTAATAAAGGTATTCGGTCCAAATTCCACTTCAGGGAAAAAGACTTCCACTATCTTGTTATAGATCTTAAAATTGAAGGCTAATTCCTGGCCTTCACTTATTTCATAGGGCTTATAATTGGTATAGATGCTACCAATGGCATTCTGTGTTAGTCGACCAAGTTCTTCTACATTAAATTTCCCTTTCATGTACCCGGTGATTATATCCGGAGAATTGATATCTATGTTTCTGACAGAATCCTGGTCAAATGCCGAGGTTACCTTAAAGTCTTTAAAGAAATAAGTATCGTTCTTATTGGAATATTGTGTTTTGGTAAAAGCGATATTCCCGGTAAACTCGTCAAGGGAATTACCACTAATATCCATAGTGATATCCCCCTTAAATACAGAGATACTATCCTTTATGAAGTTGAGTTTTTTTAGATCGGCAAAATCTACAGTAGCGTCAAAATTGAAGTTATTGACAGCGCTCCCAAAATCAGCCAGTCCCTTGAAATTAAATTTAAAATTCGCATCATTACTGGAAATACTGCCATCGTAAAGTTCATCTTTCAAGACCCCGGAGACTTTTACATCTTTATAATCATAGCCGTTATAAGTCATACTGTATACCTCTCCAATAACTTCGGTATTCAGCGTTTCCTTGACAAAGCCTTCACCCTCAACATTTACATCTACCGTTGCTTTTCCCAGGGTTTTATTGTCGATATAATTCCCCAGATCGAAATCGATCAAAGAGATAAATCCTTTGTATTTCGACTTCCGAATTTCATCCAGCTCGCTAAGTTCAAGGTCTACATAACTATTGCCCAGGGCACTGTTGATATTTAATTTTGTTTTTACCGTATTCGTAGTAACAACAGCATCGCCCCTAAGGGTAAAGGAACCCAGTTTTTGAACCGAATTGGGAAGGGATTCGCCCAGTAATCTCGGGAGGAGTCCACGGAGTTGGTAATAACTGGTAGTGATATTTCGAATCTCGGCTTCCATCCTAAATTCTCCATCCCTTAAGAAGAGGTCTTTAAAATTAAAATCTCCGCGTATCCCGGTATTATCAGTAACCAAAAAGAGGTCATCGGCCTGCAAATCATTCAGGACCCCGCTAATATTGGATGAAAAAAGGATGGTTTTGTCCTTACCAAATTCATCATAGAAAAGATTGAGATCCGAAGTTCCCACTTCAGAGTCTAAAAAGTTGGATGTAACCTTTACCTTATTTGTAAAATCCTTCATGTCCTCCCGCTCATAGTCAAAGACCAATTCGCCCTTCAGATTGGAATTGGCAGTTTTTATGTTAAGAGAATCGAATCTCATTTGTGAAGGGGAATAGGCAAAATCTGTGCGGAGTTGATCAACCTCAATCCCGCGCCTATCCACAAATGCCAGAGATGCTATCTCAGCCGAAACATCAGGTCCAAGAATAGTAAAATTATCTGCCTGAAGGTTGAGTTTCTTCAGATCAAGGACGGCGGGGTATTCCAAATTTTCGTTTATCAATCGAAATCTACTGTCAGCGATCAAAAATTCTTCCGTAGAAAGCGAAAAGGGCTCAGTATCTGGATCCCTGGGCTGACCGGAGTCTAATTTCGCTATAAATACGTCCAGGTTGGTATAGGTAGTGTCCTGGTATGTTTTGACTTTTAGGTTCAGTCCTTCAATGTCTACATCCCCAAAATTCATTTTTCCATTCATCACATTGCGAATGCTTAAAATGGAAGTACTCAATTCGTGGATATAAGCGAGGGTGTCTTTCTTGTAATCTTCAATGTAAATCCCTCTTACAGAAGTGTCCCAGGAAATTAAGGAAACTTTTAAGCGCTCTATGGCTATGTTAGTCCCAAAATCTGAATTTATGCGGTTCATCGTTATCTTAGCCAGCCGGGTTTGGACAGGTGGAAGTGACAAGATCAGGGTGCCCAGGACGCATGCGAGGAGGATCGCCAGCAGTATTCTAACAAGTATTTTCCGGAATTTTTTGATAGGGCTTTAAGGTTTACCTTTGTACATTCAAATTTTGTTCCAAAACAGCAATTGAAAAAAGCGGTTTACATATTAGCCATTGAATCTTCATGTGATGATACTTCAGCTGCAGTTTTACGCAATTCAGAAGTGCTCAGTAACGTAGTGGCCACTCAGAAAGTTCATGAGGCATACGGAGGAATAGTACCGGAATTGGCTTCCCGCGCACATCAGCAAAATATCGTTCCCGTGGTGCACCAGGCTTTGGCTATAGCAAATATCGACAAAAAACAGCTATCTGCTATAGCGTTCACCAGAGGCCCCGGTCTATTGGGATCTCTACTAGTAGGTACGTCATTTGCCAAGTCTTTGGCTCTCGCATTTGAAATTCCCTTATTGGAAGTGCATCACATGCAGGCTCATATCCTGGCGCATTTTATTGATAATGGTACTGATAGTAAACCGGAATTTCCATTTCTTGCGCTGACCATTAGTGGCGGACACACACAATTAGTGCATGTGCGCGACTTTCTTGAAATGGAAGTATTGGGAGAAACCCTGGATGATGCCGTCGGAGAGGCATTTGATAAAAGTGCCAAGTTGTTAGGCTTACCGTACCCCGGTGGGCCTATGATCGATAAATATGCTCAAAAGGGCAATCCAAAAGCCTTTCTTTTTCCAAAACCTAAGATGGCCGATCTGAATTTCAGTTTTAGCGGTTTAAAAACAAGCATTCTCTATTTCATACAAAGAGAAACAGCCAAAAATCCAGAATTTGTAAAAGAAAATTTAGAGGATATATGCGCTTCCATCCAGTTTACAATCGTACAGATCCTGATGGACAAACTTGAAAAAGCAGTGCATAAGACCGGCATCACCAGAGTTGCCGTAGGCGGGGGTGTTTCTGCCAATTCGGGAATACGCAGTGCATTGGAACAAGCGTCATTGGACAAGGGGTGGTCCTGCTATATTCCCAAACCGGAATATTGTACAGACAATGCTGCTATGATTGGGATTGTAGGCTATATAAAGTATCTTGAAGGAAATTTTACAGATCAAAAATCGACACCTCTCGCCCGCTATTCTTTGTGATGAATAAACGATCTTTGAACCATGGCTTATAATGAAACACTGGAGAAGAGATTAGATGCTGCCTGGAAGGTTTTTCCGGATAGCGTACTCGCTGCCCTCGAAAAAAAGAAGATGTTTGGAGGGCTGGCTTATTTATTCAAAGGCAAAATGACAGTGGGTATTGTTAAAGAAGATCTGATGGTGCGAGTGATCGATGCTAAAATGCCTACAGTGCTGGCACAAGATGCTGTGCGTCCAATGGATTTTACCAACAAACCCATGAAGGAATTCATCTATGTGTCAGAAGGGGGTATCAAAACAGAGGCCGATCTTCAAAATTGGTTAGAGCTGGGCCTGGAACATGCTAAAACAAAAGTGTCATAAGCGATATGAGTGATCAATTATTTTACGACCCTTCCCTGGGACGAGATTCAAAAGAACTTGTTTTTACTGCAGAAGAGAGCAAGCATATTGCCAGGGTATTGCGTAAAAAAACAGGAGACGTTGTTCAGGTTACCAATGGCGATGGATTGCTTTTCTCTGCTACCCTTTCTGTGGCAAATCCTGATCAGTGTTTGGCTACGATCACCCGTATTGATAAAAAGATCTTACCTATGCACTGGCTGCACATTGCCGTAGCTCCTACTAAAAATGCGGACAGATTTGAATGGTTCCTCGAGAAAGCTACAGAGATCGGAGTCAATGAGATCAGTCCGATTATATGTGAGCATTCGGAACGTAAAACCATCAAGAAAGATAGGTGTATCCGAATACTAGAATCGGCGATGAAACAATCTAAAAGGGCTTATTTGCCAAAATTCAATGAGCCTGGTACGCTCAAAGAATTCCTGGATCACGAGCATCCGGGTTTACGGTTTATTGCACATTGCCATGAAGGAGAAAAACTTGAGCTTAAACGCCGGGTTGCCCCGGATAAAGATATAACCATCTTAATAGGACCTGAAGGCGATTTCAGTGAAGCTGAAGTAGATCTGGCATATGAAAAAGGATTCTATCCGGTATCCTTAGGTGAAGCGCGTCTAAGGACTGAAACAGCTGCAGTTGTAGCCTGTGCGACCGTTAATTTGATCAATACCCGCTAATGAATTGCATCAAAAAAATACTCTTGCTGATTTTTTTTTCCGGTACAATGCTAAGCACAGCCCAGGAGATCGCTGTATTAAAGTATAGCGGTGGCGGCGATTGGTATGCCAATCCTACAGCCCTTCCCAATTTGATCGCTTATTGCAATGCCAATATCAATACGGCAATTAAGGAGAGTCCGCAAACTGTTACTTCAGCCAGCACGACCCTGTTTCAATATCCATACGTGCATATGACCGGACACGGCAACGTATTTTTTTCAGATGAAGAAGCCAAAAATGTTCGCACCTATTTGCTGGCAGGCGGATTCTTGCATATTGATGACAACTATGGTATGGAACCATATTTACGAAAGGAAATGGTCAAGATATTTCCGGATAAAGAACTGGTTGAGATCCCTGCTGACCACCTTATATTTAAAGAACCCTATTCTTTTCCCGAAGGCCTGCCGAAGATCCATGAACACGATGGTAAGCGACCTCAGGCCTTGGGGATCATCCATGAAAACAAGCTGATCCTCCTCTTTACATTTGAGAGTGATCTAGGCGATGGTTGGGAAGATCCGGAAGTGCATAACGACCCAGAAGATATTCGGCAAAAAGCACTGCAAATGGGGGCTAACATTATATCTTACGCCTTTAAGAATTGAGTATGAATTCTAAGATAATCGCTAAAGGGATTTTACAGGCAGTTGGAATAATGGTCGGCATTGCCCTTACGCTGTATTTCCTTTACCAGATCCGTTCTGTTCTTGCGTACCTGGCGATTGCCGCCGTTGTGGCTTTGCTTGGCAGGCCCATCGTTCTGTTCTTGCGAAGACGTCTAAAATTTCCGAATACACTTGCAGTAGTGACCGCTATGCTCTTCATGATAGGAATACTTATTGGGATCATTGCCCTCTTCGTTCCTCTGATCACAGAGCAAAGCAAGAACCTTTCCCTTTTGAATATAGATGAATTACAGGCTAGCTTAAATGAGCTTTACCAGGAGATCGTCAATTATTTTGGGGCTACACCGGAACGAATTAATGAATTGCTTCAGGAAACATCTTTGGGTAAAAGAGCCCTGGAAGGCCTGGATATGCGCTTTATCCCAAATATCCTCAATTCATTTATGAGTGTGTTAAGCTCAGCGAGTATTGGCTTGTTATCTGTGCTCTTTATATCTTTCTTTTTCCTTAAAGACAGTAAACTATTTCAACGAGGCCTGCTCACATTCATTCCTAAAACTAAAGAAGGCGGTACCGTAAAATCTATAGATAAGATCAATGGATTGCTTTCACGCTACTTTGTTGGCATCCTGATTCAGATATTAATCCTCTTTATTATCTATACGGTGGCCCTTGTCATTGTCGGCGTAGAAAATGCTGTTGTAATTGCATTTTTATGTGCTTTATTTAATGTTATTCCATACATCGGTCCGATCATTGGAGGAGTCCTCATGATCTTCCTTACGATGACCAGTTTTTTAGGCGCTGATTTCAGCACTGTGATCCTGCCAAAAACAGCCTGGGTTTTCCTTGGATTAGTCATAGGTCAACTCATTGATAATTTCTTTTCTCAGCCCTTTATTTTTTCCAATAGCGTTAAATCGCATCCTTTGGAAATTTTCCTTGTGATCATCATTGCCGGTCTACTTTTTGGCGTTGTTGGAATGATCGTTGCCGTACCCGGATATACGGCAATTAAGGTGATTTTAAAGGAATTTTTGGCCGAAAATCAGATCGTAAAGCGATTGACTAAAAACTTATAGTTTAACTTTGAATAAAAAACTATTAAAATCTGGTATAGAAGACTTTATATCAAATAATTTGAATACTGACATCGTGTCAGTTTTGCTCAAAAAGAGCCCTTTTCCTAAAATAACCCCCAAAGAACTCGCTCAGCAACTACAAGGTGCGCAGATCGCCCAAAATAAACTTCCCTCCTGGTTTAAAACGACGGGGATTTTATACCCTAAAAAGCTGCATCTTGAACAATCATCGTCGGAAGTAACCGCTTTGTATAAATCCCAAATAGTACGTGGAAAAACACTCTTGGATATGACCGGAGGATTTGGTGTTGACGCTACTGCTTTTGCTTCAGAAATTGAGTGCGTTTTTTACTGTGAAACCAATGAGGAATTGGCTCAAATTACAAGCCATAATTTTGAACAAATGAAGGTGCAAAATGTTCATTGCCATATCGGTGATGGAGTCGACTTTTTAGCAAGCCATAATTCGACCTTTGATTGGATCTATTTAGATCCTTCACGAAGATCAGGGTCAAAAAAACTGATCTCCCTGGACACATATGAACCAAATATTCTGGAGCTGATTAAGGATCTTTTTACGAAATCTTCGAACATCCTTTTAAAAACATCTCCTCTGCTCGACCTTAAACTTGGTCTCAAGCAGCTGCAAAATGTAGCTGAGGTACATGTTGTAGCTGTACGGAATGAAGTAAAGGAATTACTATGGGTCTTAGGTAAAAATGTACAAACAGAAACTTCAATAACTGCAGTGAATATATGCGATTCGGTAGATTACAAACTAACTTATACACTTAGCGAAGAACAAATGGCCACTCCTTACTATGGAGATCCGCAAGCTTATCTGTATGAACCCAATGCGGCCATTCTTAATGCTGGGGCTTTTGGGTTAGTCGGTCTAAAACATGGAGTGCAAAAGCTTTCCAAGCACAGCCACTTATATACATCGAAGGAGAAGGT
The DNA here is from genome assembly GCA_029861705.1 of Flavobacteriaceae bacterium. Lineage (GTDB taxonomy): Bacteria > Bacteroidota > Bacteroidia > Flavobacteriales > Flavobacteriaceae > HDS-28. The sequence goes on along the minus strand of JAOTYW010000032.1, from coordinate 6,273 downwards.
AGATTTTCCGGGACGCAGTTTTCAAATAGTGGAAACATTGCATTTTTCTAATAAATGGAATAGCGATAAAACGATTAACAAAGCAAATATTACTACACGAAATTTCCCATTGTCAGTCAAAGAGATAAGAAATAGATTTAAGATCAAAGAAGGTGGGGAAGAATACCTTTTCTTCACTACACTTGAGTCTGGAGAAAAACAGATAATTAAGTGTATAAGATGTTGATTATTAGTTAATTGAAGTGGGGCAAGGCCAGGTGAAGTTCGCTACAGGATCGTTCGATGCTGCTGATAAATTGTAATGCCACCACTCGGTTCTGATCGACCAAAATCCATGTTTTTCCATGGTCTCTTTTAGTATTTTCCTATTGCTCAATACTGCTTCCGGAAGATCTAAATTGTCATGATAAGCTCTTCTGCCAAAGAAATCGAAATCTGTGCCCATATCCAGTTCCTGCCCGTTCATATCTACCAGGGTGATATCAACAGCGCCACCTTTGTTATGGATAGATCCCTTAACAGGATCGGCCACATATTGCGGATTGGGCACGATCTCCCACATTTTATACTGCACATCATTCGGGCGATAGCAATCAAAGAACTTTATGCGATACCCCGATTTTAGAAAGTCGTTGTTTGCAGCAATTAATGCCTTTGCAGTTTTTACGCGGGTATAGCATTCGGCACAGTCGTACACTTTTGCCTTGAGAAAATTATTCTCTGTGGCATACCGCATATCATACTGAAAATCAGCATTATAATCAGCCAAACGAACAAAAAGTGTATCGGAGAGATCGGTCAAGGAAGGGGTTTCCACCTTCGGCATTTTCATGGTGATCTTAATAGAATCCTGCAGTAGTATTTCCTTTTCAACTACATCAGATTGGACTGCTGCCTTCTTTTCTTCCTTGCAGGAAATACTCAAGAGCAGTACGCCGAGAATGAGAATTAATCTTTTACCCATCATGATTCAAAAATACAGCTTCTTGGCAAAGAACTGACACACCCCTCGATCCCTCTTGGTAGATGGGATGCCACACTATCAGACCTACCTCCGACCATGACTGGGAAAATCCCTATTAGCGTGGAGGGATTTAGAGAGGTGTTAAACCCAGCAAGAAAATTGTATCTTATGAAATCATTTATCAGTATGACCAAAGCATTGAAAAATAGTTCCAGAATCATTCTTATCGCACTTGTGCTGTGTTCGTGTGCTTCCCAAGAGCAATGGCTCCTGGGATTTACAAAGACAGACATCAATCCGGTACTGACGGCAGATCCTTCCTATACCTTTATTTGTCCTGTTTCAGGTGATACGGTTGCCTGGCAGCAGGCGGACGTATTTAATCCCGGCGCGATAGTCAGAAATGATACCGTCTTTATGCTATTCAGAGCCGAAGACGATCCGGATGCTATTCTGGGTGGGAGAACGTCAAGGATCGGACTGGCATACAGTACAGACGGGATCCAATTCACTAAATACCCAAATCCGGTCTTGTACCCGAAGAATGATGATTTGCAGCAATGGGACTATCCAGGAGGAGTTGAGGATCCACGAGTTGTGGAAATGGCAGACGGAGGCTATATAATGCTTTACACCAGTTGGGATACCAAAATAGCACGATTATCCAGCGCCTATTCCACAGATCTAAAGACATGGGATAAATACGGCCCTGTCTTCAGAGAAGCATATGATGGCCAGTTTAACGAGGTCTGGAGCAAGTCAGGTGCTATGGTAACCGAATTAGTTGATGGCCGTCTAAAGGCAAAACGTATCAATGGGAAATATTATATGTATTGGGGAGAGCTCTTCGTCAATGTCGCCTCCTCTGAGGACGGCTTACGATGGGAACCCATGGTAGACAACAAAGGCGAATTGATAAAAGTCTTTGAACCCACTTTATATGATTTTGACAGTCACCTTGTAGAACCGGGTCCACCCGCTCTCTATACAGATCAGGGCATTCTTCTGCTGTATAATGGCAAGAATTTGAGTGGGGAAGGTGCTGGCCAGCAAACGCCTGAAGGCACCTATTGTGGCGGCCAGGTATTGTTTGACTCCCAGGATCCAACACATTTTATAGCCCGGCTGGAATCCCCTTTTATATGCCCCAGCCTCCCGCATGAGATCAGCGGTCAATACAAGGCTGGGACTACTTTTATAGAAGGGCTCGTTTATTTCAAAGATCAGTGGTTTCTTTATTACGGCACGGCCGATTCCATGGTCGGATTAGCTATCTCAGAGGGTTTATAGTCCTTTAAGATATTTTAGGCTCTGAGGCACTTGCTCCAACACCCTAGAGGATTCATCTTCAATAAACATATATTCTATGCCTAATTCCTTGCCTCGTTTTACTAAGCCAGCAATATCGATCTGACCCAAACCCAGAGTTACATTGGTTTCGACATCTTCATGCCCACTATCATTCCCTACCAGGCCTTTTGCCATGTCTTTTAAGTGCATCAACTTGAATTTATCCGGGTAGCGATTGAGCAATTTCATAGGGTCTTCTCCACCGTGTGTCACCCAATACACATCCATTTCAAAATCAAAATCTGTGGCCTGCTCAGCCATCAGGTCAAATAAGGTCCCTTCTCCATGTGGCCTGAATTCATACCCGTGAATATGGTAGGTGAAGATCAATCCTCTTGATTTAAAATATGCGCCTGCTTTATTGAATAATTCAATGGCCTGCTGTGTATCCTCCAGTGTAAATTCATCTCCATTATGTGGGATCCAGGGGCACATCAGATAATTCGACCCATAGCGATCCGCTTTGTCGGCAATGGCGGCAAGGTCTTTTTTCAGATCATTATAATCCACGCCAATTCCCACTACAGTAATATTATAGCGATCTAAAAGGGCTCGGAAATCTGCCTCATCCATGCCATAAGTGTCCCCGCCTTCTACTGTATCTATTCCCCAATCTGCAATGGTTTTAAGGGTTCCCTCTATATCGTTTTTAAATTGATTTCGCAAGCTATAGAGCTGTATACCAATCTCTTGTGCGAATATTGGAAGTGTAACACTTACCAATAGGATTGTGATAATTAATTTTTTCATATGCTGTTTTATGTTAATAAATTTCCGTTTTCGTCCCATTCAGCAATGACGCCTCGCTCGCTTTGATCCACACATTTCGCAAGCCATTCTTCTTCATAGGCCACGCCGTGCTGATCGAGTACTTCCTGTGGCACACCATCCCAGACATTGGGCATGTTTCCTTTATATCCCAGGTCTTCAATTCCCATTTTAGAGGTATAATAACCGGTAAGTGTCAGGTTTCTTATCAAAGAGAAAAATTGGATCTCAAGGGCTTGTTCATCCATTGGAACTTTAGGATCATAAAAGGCGATTGCATCCAGTATTTCCTTTTGCTGGGCTTCAGCTGTCACTTTGAACTCCGTGCCATATTCTGTATTGCTTTTGTGATCTAACCACATCAAGCCTCCACGCATGGTTACCTGGAATGGCGGGTAGTCTTTCATCATAAACTCGATAAAATCTGGAGCACCGGCATCGGTAGCACTACCAAAACTTTCATTGGCCGGAAGGATCAATGCACATAGGACAGAAATAGTTTCCATCTCATGTTCATTTAAAAATTGATCCTCTTCCAACTCCTGGATCAATTCGGTTTCTTCGGCTGTCCGCCCATACTTATAGGTTGCCAGTACTTTATCTTCCTGCTCAGCTTCTATTTGGGTTTTGCACCCGTGTAAGGCAAGGCCTCCGGCAACACCTCCAAGCACTAATGATTTTATACTTTTTCTCCTATCCATCATGTAATATTTTGTTGTTTCAATTGATCTACCAAATATTCCGAAGCTCGCCATGCCAGAGCCATTATGGTCCAGGTACAGTTCTTGTCTGCCTGGGAAACAAATGGACCTGCATCCATGATAAAGACATTATCGCTATCGTGCAGCTGCTGATATTTATTCACGACAGAACGTGAAGGATCATCACCCATGCGGGTTGTCCCTACTTCATGAATAATGCGACCGGGAGCCATTAGGCCGTAATCCTGGTTCGGACCGGGGCTGTCTCCAAGAACTTCGCCACCCATATTATGGATCAATTCTTCAAATGTAGATTGCATATGCCTGGCCTGCTTGCGTTCATAGTCAGACCATTTATAGCGAAAGCGCAAGACGGGGATCCCGAATTCATCAACTGTCGTTGGATCGATCTCGCAATAGTTGTCCTCCCTGGCAATTGCCTCTCCACGCCCCCCAAAACCAAGGACTGAACCGTAATACTTTTTCACATCGGCACGCAGACCATTCCCATAGCCACCCGTTGGGAGCCCGAAAAATTTATTGAAATCATTCGGATTGAAGCCAAAACCGTAGTTAGGCATTCCAATACCTCCCCAAATTTCAATATGGTAGCCACGCGGAAAGTCAAGATCCTTATTATCTAACCACCAGGGGGAATACACATGCATTCCGCCTACCCCGTCTTCGTTATACAATTTTCGGTTCATCAGCCCGGGAATAAATCCGGCGCGACTGGCACCAGTAGAATCATGAAGATATTTCCCGACCATATTACTGCTATTACCCAGCCCATTCGCATGCTGTTTGCTTTTTGAGTTCAACAGAATGCGGGCGGAACTACAAGCAGAAGCGGCCAATACAACTACTTTAGCATTTAAGGCATACTCTTTTCTGTCTTCCTTATTTATATATGACACTCCCGTAGCCCTACCTTCTTCATTTGTATTCACTTCACGAACCATACAGTTTACATACAGATCTACCTGTCCTCCATTCTTTTGTGCTGGGAAGATCAGGCAGGAACCTGATGAGAAATCGGCATAGACCGAACACGCTCTAGCGCATTGTCCGCAGTAAAAACAGACCCCCCTGTCTTTATTGATCTTTTTAGTGAGCATAGACATACGAGAAGGATAAACCGGTACGCCTGTTTTCCTGGCTCCTTTTATGTAAAAAAGTTCGTGTAACCTGGGCTTTGGTGGAGGGAGGAAAAATCCATCCGGATCGTTGGGAAGACCTTCATTGGTGCCAAAAACACCGATCTCCTTATCTAATTTGTCGTAATACGGTTTTACATCCTCATAGCCAATTGGCCAGTTATCGCCTAGTCCATCTACATCTTTATGCTTAAAATCTTTAGGTCCGAAGCGCAGGGATATACGGCCCCAATGGTTCGTGCGGCCACCCAGCATTTGAGATCGGAACCAATCGAATTTGGTACCATCTTTATGCGTATACGGCTGTCCTTCTATATTCCATCCCCCATAGGCCATATCAAAATCGCCAAAATCGCGCACCGTATTGGCGCCGCGACGAGGCGATTCCCAGGGCCATTTTAACTGGGTCATTTGATCCGGATCTTTTGGGTCAAAATAGGGCCCGGCTTCAACTACAGCCACATTGAGTCCGGCATCGGCCAGGATCTTTGTGGCCATTCCGCCGCCTGCCCCAGAGCCTACAATGATCACATCATAAACCTGGGCTGATTCTTTTATTTGCATGCTGTGTACTGCTTTATTTGTTTTTAAAAGTATTTAAAATTATCAACCCTAAACCAACAACTTCGCATTTTTAGGAGTATTCCTTAGTCACTTTAGCAATTAATTAGTAATATTATCCCTTATTTAAATTCTTATAAAAGGAATTGAGCGTTAATTAATTGAGAACAAAAACCCTCTAACTTCCTTAAAATCAGAAAACTATATAATTAACAACTAAACATTATGAAAATGAAAAGTGATCATTTATCGCAAAAGCCGGGGTATGGAATGATTCGTACGATCCTGGTTTTTTCCTTTTTATTCTGCTTTGTTGGATCACAAGCGTTTGCCTTTTCAGAGGTCAATGCTGTATCATCAATTATAGATGACGTGTTTCAACAAACCATTACAGGAACGGTTACCGATGATACAGGAGCTCCCCTGCCCGGTGCCAATGTATTAGTAAGAGGAACGACAACAGGAACCCAGACAGATTTTGACGGGAACTATACTATAACTGCCAACGAGGGGGATGTACTGCAATTTAGTTACATCGGCTTTGCTGCTCAGTCTATAACTGTAGGAACCTCGACAACTATCAATGTAAGCATGCAGGAAGACGCAAGTCAGCTTGCGGAAGTTGTGGTTACTGGTTATACGTCCCAAACAAGGGGCGACATTACGGGCTCAGTTGCTTCCGTTGATATTTCAGAAGCAGTCAAAGTGCCTTTGGTAAATGCCGCCGAAGCGCTGGAAGGACGGGTTACCGGAGTATCCGTGACCAATTCAG
>JAOTYW010000031.1 GCA_029861705.1 Flavobacteriaceae bacterium | reverse complement strand
GTTTGCAGAAGCAGGCGACTTCGTAGCTGCATCTGTACTTTCATTACCTGCAGCCAATGCAAATTTTACTCCTGTCCCAGCTGCTGCTTCCACCGCGTCATTAACCGCTTGTGAAAAACTTCCGCCAAGACTCATATTGGCCACATCACCGTTAGATCCGTTAGCTGCGACATGGTCTACACCGGCAATTACACCAGAATAGGAACCGCTACCGCGTTTATTTAAAACTTTTACAGGTATGACAGTAGCACCGGCGGCAACTCCGATCACTCCTACTTCATTATCGATTGCGGCAACCGTTCCGGCAACATGTGTGCCGTGTCCATTACCATCAGCAGAAAGATCTCCGTCAGGACCGTTAGTAAAAGCATTGAAACCTCGGCTTGCATCAACATTTAGGTCTTCATGTGCCGAATCAATACCGGAATCAATTATCCATGCAACTCCATTGCCGGAATACGTTGCACCACCATTTACACGAGTAATACCCCATGGTATCTCCTGTGCAGGTGACCCTCCGCCACCGTTGCCAGGGCCTTTACCAGGTGGAGGTGCTAAGGTGAACATCTGATCTTTTTCAACATAGGCTACACGCTTATCTGCCTGAAGTCTGGCAGCCTGGTCTGCACTCATACGCACAGACACCCCAGTCAGGGTTTTACTGTACACATAATCAATAGCATCACCTTTCATTTGCAAGTCGCCTAATACCTTAGTCGCTAAATCTCTAACTGCACTGTTAGCGGCCTTGTAATCATTGCCAAATTTTGCACCGACATCTCCGGTAACCTTACGGTCCAATACTACAATATAGGAGCCATCGATAATGTAGCTTCCCTGATTAAAAGTAACGGCCTCCGTAGTTTCGGGAACAGCATTTAGCAGGTCAAGGTTTTCGTCCTGGGTTAAGGTATCATCTGTACAAGAGAACAACATGATACCGACGCCAGCCAAAATGGACAAGCGTTTTAAATGGGAGTTTTTCATAATTAATTTAAATTTAGTGTTGGCGGAAAAATAATAAATTTCTGACAAAAAAAAACAAAAAAATTCATCCCACCATCAGATATATCTAAATCATGCTATCTGTGAAGTACTGCTACCAAAGACTATCCCAATTCGCCCCTTTAATACAATTTGCTAAATATCAAGATTTTAAAGCAAAAAAAATCCCTGGCGTCTGAAAGTAAGGTCTTAAAAAAACACTGAATTACTATTGAGATTTTGCAAATCCTTTTTATTGAAAACAGGATCTGATCTAGAAATCAGAAACCACAGGAAGAAGGCGGGTATGCATTTTGGAAATTAAAAACCCCGAAAAGATCACATTCGGGGTTTTTAAGTTGGCCTACTAGGACTCGAACCTAGAACGACTGGACCAAAACCAGCTGTGTTGCCAATTACACCATAGGCCAGTGCTTTAATCGAGCGTGCAAATTTAAAACAAATCTTTGGTTGGTCAAACATTATTATCCGATACCTTATTTCAACCTGTAAAACAGCTGTTAAAGGTTTATAAAAAGTAGGAAGGCGTCCGGAATTTAATTAGTAATTTCGCCTCGACCTGAAATTCTGGCCACCTATGTTTTCAAAGAATTTTTCGAAATGGGACACCCTCTTAGGATGGGTTGTTTTTTTTATAGCCCTTATTGTATATGGGATCACTGTAGAGCCCACCGGGAGCTTCTGGGATGCGGGCGAGTATATTACTACCTCAGCAAAACTCCAGGTAGCACACCCGCCGGGCGCCCCTTTATTACAAATGATCGGTGCCTTCTTTTCCATGTTTGCCGCAGATGCCGATAAAGTCGCCAAAATGGTCAACTATGTTTCAGGCGTCTCCAGTGCCTTTACCATCTTGTTTATGTTCTGGACAATTACCAATCTGTTGCGAAAGCTGGTTCAAAGTGCTAAAGAAAAATTTACAAACAATCAAGCCATTGCCATCCTTGGGAGTGGACTTGTTGGCGCCCTTACTTTTACGTTCACAGATAGTTTTTGGTTTAATGCAGTTGAAACCGAAGTCTATGCCATGGCCAGTTTTATAATGGCACTCCTTCTTTGGTTAGGGTTACAATGGATCGATCATATTGAGGAACCAAGAGGTCATAAATACCTGGTTTTGATCGCCTTTGTAATTGGACTCACATTCGGTGTCCAGTTCATGGGATTTCTGGCTATTCCTTCGATCGGACTCCTCTATTATTTTAAGCGCTATAAGACTACAACGGTCAAAAACTTTGCGATTGCAAATATTGCCGTAATTGGTATCCTGTTCCTTGTCTATAAATTCTCGCTTACCTATGTGCTAAAACTGTTTGGCTGGAGCGAGGTGTTTTTTGTAAACAGTCTTGGGCTTCCCTTTAACTCTGGCACTCTTATCATGGGAGTTATCATGGCCGCAGCATTTTACTACGGACTTCGCTATACCCGAAGGAATAATTATAAAATGGCTAATACCCTAGTGCTTTGTGTTATGTTCTTGATCCTCGGATTCTCTTCCTGGCTCATGCTGCCTATCCGGGCAAATGCCAATGTAGTGGTCAATGAAAATAATCCATCTGATGCGCGTTCCCTGCTGGCCTATTACAATAGGGAGCAGTATCCGGGCGTAGATAGTCCAATCTACGGTAATTATTATTCCGATGCTTTTGCACCTGCGGGAGAAGACATAGATGACACCCCTAAATACGAGCAAGATAAAGCCTTGGGTAAATATATCATTGTAAATAAGTACAAGGATGCCATGCAAGGTCCCAATAAGGAGCATCGGGGATTATTACCGCGTATGTGGAGCGACCAGAATGCCGAGAACTACATGAAGTTTTTTGGCCCGCTTGAATTTAAGGTCACCTCATCCAATGAAGAATTGAGGAAAGCTGTCAGCCAGGTAAAAACAGGATATGCCAATGGGGAGATTGATGAAGAACAATACATCTCTTTCCTGCGTCAGTTCAGTGATTATATAGAAGTACAGCCACCAAGCATTTGGCAAAATCTCAAATATATGTGGCAGTTTCAATTTGGCTATATGTACTGGCGTTATTTTATGTGGAATTTTGTTGGAAAAAGCAATGATGTACAAGGGCGATATGACGGGAATGGGGAATGGTTAAGCGGCATTGGATTTATTGATAGTCTGCGACTTGGCAGTCAGGATAACCTACCTTCAGATATCGAGGATAACAAGGGAAGAAATACCTATTTCTTTTTACCCCTTATCCTGGGCATTATCGGACTTGTATTTCAGGTCACACGAAATCCCAAACAGTTTTGGGTCTTGTTAGTCTTCTTCCTGTTTACAGGCCTGGCCATTCAATTCTATACTAATCCGGGGATCTTTCAACCCCGGGAGCGAGATTATTCACTGGTCGGGTCCTTTTATATATTTACCCTATGGATCGGGATGGGGGTCTATGGCTTGTTCGATGAATTCCAACGATGGATTAAACCGAAAATATTAGCCCCTGCGGCCATCATTGTTTCGCTGCTCGCCGTTCCCATGGTACTCGCAGCCCAAAACTGGGACGATCATGACCGCTCTAACCGCTATACTGCCGAAGCTGCAGCCAAGGCATATTTATCTTCTTGTCAGGAAGATGCCGGAGCCATGCTGTATACCATTGGGGATAATGATACCTTCCCACTCTGGTACGTACAGGAAATTGAAGGTTTCCGTACAGATGTACGTGTAATATGTACCAGCTTGTTTGCAACTGATTGGTACGTAGACCAAATGAAGCGCAAAGCTTACAAGAGTGATCCTATACCTTCACAACTAACGCATGAACTTTACAGGTATGGAAACCGGGATGTCATCTACTACCAGGGAATTACAGACAAACGGTGGGACATAAAGGATTTTATGAACTGGATCCAGAGCGACAATCCCCAAACGAAATTCAAATACATCCTGAATAAACAGGATATAGATATCAGTGATTTGCCCGAAAGTACATTGGATATTGTCTACTACCCCACCTATAAGATTCGGGTTCCGGTTAACAAGGAAAATGTACTTAAAAGTGGCTTGGTAAAACTTAAAGATGCTGATCAGATCGTAGAATATATAGATATCGACCTGCCTCAATCTGCGCTTCCCAAAAACAGGATCATGATGTTGGATATCCTGGCCAATAATGATTGGAAGAGACCTATTTATTTTTCCGGCGGAAGTTTTGACAAAGCAGAATATATATGGATGAAGGACTATCTCCAGTTAGATGGTCTTGTCTACAAATTAGTCCCTATCAAAACCAAAAATGCAAGTGCTTTTGAAATGGGCCGCATCGATGGAGATCTTATGTACGATATTGTAAAAGGCTGGGATTGGGGCAATAGTGGGAGTTCAGAAATTTATCACGATACACAGACGCGTATACAAGGACTTTCCTTCCGAAGTAATTTAGCCCGACTCACTGAGACCTTATTGGCCGAAGGGAAGATTGACAAAGCCAGGGAGATCATAGATCTGGCCATGGAAAATATCCCGGTAGAACATTTTGGTTTTTACACTTTTGTCGAACCCTTTGTTGATGGATACTATAAAGTAGGAGAAACGCAAAAAGCACGTGCAGTCTTTGAGAAACTCAAGAAGATTTACAGAGAGCGTTTGAACTATTATGCAGGGATCCCGTTGGACGAGCAATATGATAAAATAGAAGATATCATTTCTGATATGGAAGGCTATCGCAGAAACATTGATATACTCATTGAAAATGATGACAGGGAAATGGCTGAAAGAGAGACAGCATTATTCAATGATCACATAGATCAGTTCAGTCACTTTTATAAAGATAGTTTTCTAGAAGATGAGCCCACAGAAGATCCGGTGCTACCCGACACCACGGCACCCGTAGAAACAGATACTGCTGAATCAGTAGATTCTATTGAGTAATTATATATACTCGTTGAGGATACCTATGAGTGTATTGGCATCTTGTTCACCACTTTGACGCCATACCATTTCCCCTTTTTTGTAGATCATTAATGTCGGTAATCCTTTGATTCGGAGCGCCTGAGACAGCTCCTTGTTTTTATCGACATCGATCTTTATGACCTTCCCCTTATCGCCTAATGCAGCTGCCACATCACGTAAGACGGGATGCATGGCCGTAGATTGTTCATTCCATTCTGCGTAGAAGTCCAACAAGACGGGGATAGTTAGGTCAATGAGCTCTCCGAACTTAGACATACGTAGTTGTACTTTGGGTTATGCGCCAAATGTAGTAAAAATTGTTAAAATCCCGTGGAATGAATTGAAATTAGGGGATTTGTGGAGGTTAAAATCAAGTTAAATTTTTCTTCTTTAATGTGATCACAGATATCTCTGGCCAGATTCCAACCCGACCCGGGTAGCCGATAAATCCAAATCCCCGGTTCACATTTATGAATTGTTCCTTTTCTTTATAAATACCTGCCCAGTACTTATAACGCCATTTTACCGGGCTCCATTTGATTATCCCGGGTATCTCAATTCCAAATTGCATGCCGTGTGTATGACCGCTCAGTGTAAGGTGATAGTGGTAATCGTCATCTATCACGACATCTTCCCAATGTGATGGGTCATGGCTTAACAAGATCTTGAAGTCGGCAGATTTAACGCCATTCATCGCTTTCTTCAGATCTCCTGCTTTCTTGAAACCCCCACGCCCCCAATTTTCGACACCTATCAATGCCAATCTATCTTCGCCTTTCTCCAGATATTTACTTTCATTCAACAATAATTGGAATCCCATTTCCTTCTGCATACGCTTAAGATCCTCCAGATTTTGGGATTTGAGCTCCTCGGTATCCCAGGGAACATAATCCCCATAATCGTGATTGCCCAGAATAGAGAACTTACCGTCTTTAGCATCCAGTTGGGTAAAGAGGTCTGCCCAGGGTTCCATTTCCGATGCCTTGTTATTGACCAAGTCCCCTGTAAAAAATATCACGTCACTACGCTGCTCATTTATTAAGTCGATACCATAGCGTATTTTCTCCCGATTGTCAAAGCTGCCGCAATGTATGTCGGAAATTTGCGTGATCTGGTATCCGTCAAAAGCATCTGGTAAGTCGTCAAATTCCAGGACGTATTTCAGTACTTTATAATTGTATTTACCGCGATACATGCCATATAGGAGCGCGCCAAAAGGAATGGCACCCAGACCTAAGGCAACTAAACTGAGAAATCGCCTTCTCGCAGGTAAACTAAATTCTTGTGTCGTACCAAAAAGTCGCTGGTAAGTCGCTGCCAGAAATCGGAAAATGTCTTCCGAAAACAGGAACATGATCGTGATCAGCTGGAAGGTAATTATGGCTGTAAGAAAGCCAAAGGCATAACTTTTTGGCCTACTTAGTACTCGTCCTTCCGCTGCACCCCAGGTAAATTGGTAGATGAAATTCCCCAGGATCAATAATGAAATGACAATAAATGCGTAGTAAGTCCAAGGGTAACGCGAAGCAGTTTTGATGGCCTGCAAGGAATAAAATCCAAGCAAGAGGTAAACGGCAATAAAAATGATCCAGCGAATCATAGTGGTTTTTTAGCAGATACAAATATATCCTATTCCACTTAGGGTGTATGATTCTTGACGATTATTTAACGCAATGGATCATGGATCGTACCCAATCTGGTTCAAAGATCAGTTTAGGGGTATTCAAGTATTCATCCTTAAGTTGAGAGCCCGGGATGCCCGGTGCTTTACCCAGCTTACGTGTGCCGGAAAAATGAACAGCCTTAAACCCTGCCTCTTTGAAAGTCTTTATATTTTCAGGGTTAATTCCTGCGCCCGGCATAATAGTTAGTTGCGAAACCAATTGCTTTAGATCCCTTAAAAGATCAAGTCCTTCTAAAGCTGTATTTCGCTGCCCTGATGTCAATACAGTATTCACACCAATGTTCTCGAGATCTTTAATAGCTTGTCGGGGATTGGGAACCTGATCAAAAGCCCTGTGAAAAGTTAGATGCAGATCTTTTGTCAAGCTACGGATCTCTATCATCCTGTTTAGATCAATTGTATGATTCTTTTTTAAGACCCCAACGACAATTCCGGATACACCCAATTCCATAAACTTATGGATCGCCTCCAATATCTTTTCATACTCGGAATTTGAATACACGAATCCACCGTCGTCAGGGCGGATCAAAATTTGAAGTGGTATGTCGGATGAGGCTTGTATTTCACGTACTAGCGCTTCAGATGGGCTGATACCACCGATAACTAGCTTTTCGCATAGCTCAAGCCGATCTGCCCCTGCTTCAGCAGCGATAACGGCAGCTTCAACACTCTGTACACAAACTTCTACCAGCATATACTTATATTTAATCTGATAAAAGTAAATAACCTAAGTATGCAACGCAGAAAATTTTTAGAAGTAACCTCCCTTTCCACAGCTGGATTAGCTACCTCAACGGTAATCGCCTGCAAGGATTCAAAAAGGACATCTGAACCGAGCGAAGAAAAAGAAATAAAGCCCATTGTTATTGCCACCTGGGATGTGCCAAACGCAACGGCTAAAGCCTGGTCTGTTATGCAAAATGGCGGTAATTCCCTGGACGCCGTCGAACAAGGTGTTATGATCGAGGAGGCTGATGTAAACAACCAATCCGTTGGGAAAGGCGGAAGGCCGGATCGGGATGGTCAAGTTAGCTGTGATGCTTGTATAATGGATAAAGAAGGGAACTGTGGTTCTGTTGTCTACTTGCAAAATGTGGTTCATGCCATTTCCGTTGCCCGCAAAGTGATGGAAAATACGCCTCATGTTATGTTAGCCGGCGATGGAGCTGAACAATTTGCCTATGAAAATGGATTTCAAAAAGAAGATCTCCTGACAGCAAAATCCAAAAAAGAATGGGAAACCTGGTTAGAGACCAAAGAATATAAACCTGTTATTAATATTGAAAATCACGATACCATCGGCATGCTCGCGATTGATGCAAATGGCGACTTGTCAGGAGCCTGCACAACGAGCGGTATGGCCTATAAACTAAAGGGGCGTATTGGAGATTCTCCCATCATTGGCGCCGGTTTATTTATTGATAATGAAGTGGGGGGTGCCACAGCAACCGGCGTGGGTGAAGAAGTGGTAAAAACAGTAGGTAGTTTTCTGATCGTTGAGTTGATGCGGCAAGGTCTGAGTCCGCAGGAAGCATGTGAGGAAGGAGTTCGTCGTATCGTAGCCAAAAATCCTACACTGGATTTTCAGGTAGGGTTCATAGCTATAAACAAGCAAGGGCAAACAGGCGGCTTTTGTATACAACCTGGATTTTCGTACCGGGTGTATTCCCCGGACGGGCATAAAAACCATCCGGCAGCAAGCCATATTTCCTGATCTAAGAACGTTTAAGAATTCGTAGCTTTGAGATTCACTCCTTATTAAAGATGGCTGAACAAAAACGACTCTTTTTACTTGATGCATATGCCCTGATCTTTAGAGGGTATTACGCCTTTATCAAAAATCCGAGAATTAATAGCAAGGGGATGGATACCTCTGCCATCATGGGTTTCATGAATTCGCTATTGGATGTGATAAAACGCGAAAATCCGGATCATCTGGCTGTTTGCTTTGATAAGGATGGAAGTACCGAGAGAACGGCGCTGTATCCGGAATATAAGGCGAACAGGGATGAGACCCCTGATGCAATTCGCATCGCAATTCCCTATATCCAAAAGATTTTAAAAGCTATGCATATTCCTGTGATTGAAGTCTCAGGACTTGAGGCTGATGATATCATTGGGACTTTATCTAAGCAGGCAGAAAAAGAGGGGTATAAAGTTTACATGGTCACTCCTGATAAAGATTTTGGTCAGTTAGTTTCCGAAAATATTTTTATGTACCGCCCTTCCCGCATGGGCAATGGTATTGAAATCTGGGGCATCCCTGAGATCCAGGAGCGCTTCGGGGTGGAACGACCAGAACAAGTTATTGACTACCTGGGCATGATGGGTGATGCCAGTGATAATATTCCCGGCCTACCGGGCGTAGGTGATAAAACAGCTAAAAAATTCATTCAGCAATTTGGATCTCTTGAAGAATTACTGGCCAATACAGATCAGCTCAAGGGGAAGATGAAGGAGAAGGTAGAAGCCAATGGAGACTTAGGACGATTATCTAAACAGCTCGCAACGATATGTATTACTTGTGATGTCAAATTTGACGAAGAGGACTACGAATTATCCCAACCAGATATCCCACAAGTACAAGAAGTCTTTGATGAATTAGAATTCAGGAGGCTACGTGATCAATTCATTAAGTTATTTACAGAGGAAGATGAGTCAGCTCCAGAGAACAATGCAGCGGTTGCTAAACCTAAATCTTCAGGTCCTGCTGGAAGCGGACAATTCGCTTTGTTTGAAGATGGGGCAGCCCAGGCAGCGACCCAGGTTTCCTATTCTGGCAGGAAGACAATTAAAGATGTCCCTCATGTATATCAAAGCGTAGGCTCTGGAATGGCCATGCAATTATTCGTCAAGAATTTGACGAAGCAGAAGACTGTTTGTTTTGATACAGAGACAACTTCCATCGACCCATTACATGCAGAGTTAGTTGGTATCGCATTTTCCTGGGAAGCTGCAAAAGGATATTATATCCCATTTCCGGAAGAAAGGGATGAAGCCAATGCCCTTTTAGATGAATTGCGGCCCTTTTTTGAAAATACAGCGATTGAAAAGATCGGTCAGAATCTGAAGTATGACATTAAAGTGTTGAAGCAATACGATATTCCTGTATTAGGTCCGCTATTCGATACGATGCTGGCTCATTATCTGATCAATCCAGATATGCGTCATAACATGGACCTTCTGGCTGAAACTTATTTAAACTACACCCCGATCAGCATTACGAGTCTTATTGGAAAAAAAGGCAAGAATCAATTGAGTATGCGCCAGGTGCCTCTGGATCAGCAAACTGAATATGCAGTAGAAGATGCCGATATAACCTATCAATTGGCACAACATTTCAGACAGGAATTAAAAGAAGCGGGCACAGATGAGCTCTTTGAAAAAATAGAAGTGCCTTTGTTGCGTGTGCTTGCCGATATGGAGCTTGAAGGGATCAATCTCAATAAGGATTTCCTAAACAAGCTCTCCTCCGAATTGGAAGATGATATGAGAGCCTTGTCTGCGCAGATATATGAGCAAGCAGGTGTTGAATTTAATATTGCCTCTCCAAAACAACTGGGTGAGATACTCTTCGATAAGATGAAATTGGTAGAAAAACCCAAAAAGACCAAGACCGGTCAATATTCCACAGCAGAAGAGGTCCTGTCTACCCTGGCAAAAGATCATAAGATCATACGGGATGTATTAGATTACAGAGGGGTTACAAAACTTAAAAGCACCTATGTTGATGCCCTGCCAGAGCAAGTAGATTCCAATACAGGACGAGTTCATACAGATTATATGCAAACCGTTGCAGCAACCGGAAGGTTGAGCAGCAATAATCCCAATCTTCAAAATATTCCCATCCGAACCGAGCGAGGAAGACAGGTACGTAAAGCGTTTATTCCACGAGATAAGGATCATATTTTATTAGCAGCAGATTATTCACAGATCGAATTACGTATTATAGCGGCATTAAGTAAGGAAACAAATATGATCGAAGCATTCGAAAATGGGGAAGACATCCATGCCTCTACAGCTTCCAAAGTATTTAATGTTCCCTTAGAAGAGGTAACAAGAGAGCAGCGCGGTAATGCAAAAACCGTCAATTTTGGGATTATTTACGGAGTTTCTGCCTTTGGACTTAGCAACCAGACAGATCTCAGCAGGACGGAAGCCAAGGAATTGATCGAAACATATTATAAGACCTACCCAAAATTGCGGGGTTATATCAGCGAGCAGATAGATTTTGCAAGAGAGCACGGTTACGTCCAGACCGTTTTAGGCCGAAGACGTTATTTACGTGACATAAACGCAGGGAATCAAGTGGTTCGAGGGGCGGCAGAGCGCCTTGCCATCAATGCACCAATCCAGGGGAGTGCGGCAGATATCATAAAAATCGCCATGATAAATATCCACAAAAAGCTGGAAGAAGAAAGCCTGCAAACAAAAATGCTCCTGCAAGTTCATGATGAACTTGTCTTTGATGTACACAAGACTGAACTAGACCAAATAAAGGAACTTGTTAAGTCGGAAATGGAAAGTGCCTATACTCTGGATGTCCCATTAGTAGTAGATCTGGGCACGGGCCAAAATTGGTTAGAAGCGCATTAAAAAACCCCGCATCGAAATGCAGGGTTATATTGTTGTCTTATATTTTATGCGTTATCGTTTTACAAAAACCAATTGACCACTGTCATTGAAATTTGGAATATCCAGGTCCTGTGCATCTACCAGCATTGTATTTCCATCGATTTCCACAGCAACTGTAACAGATTGCATGTCTGAATCAATATAAGTCAGTACTCCGTTTTCGTATGTATACGTACTTGAGTCCATATCACTTTGTGTTGGACAAGGCACATCCAGTCCAGTTCCACCAGGATTAACATTGATCTCAAGATAGTTAACTGAATTCTCAGTGTCTACAGTTAGATCCTCTCTAAAGCTCAGCGTCATGATATAGCAATCCCTTGCTGTTAGAAAACTCAGAATATCCCGTGCATTCTTGGCATCATCAGTAGCTGTTTCATTGTCTATTTGCAATGCAGTTGCATCCCAGGTCCCTATAATACTGTCACTGGAGTTGTCATCATTGTCTTTATCCGTAGAACAGGATGTGCTAAGGAAAAGAACACAGCTTATCAGCAGTAAAAAACGATTCATCTTGTTTGATTTAAAGTTTATCACTAAAAAAACGGTAAAAAAGGGGCAATAGTATACAGCAAACAGAGGAATGCCTACTTGACGAAACGATAAGTAACCTTTATCAAGAAGGTATCATCGGCTTCTTCTCCAAGAATTTGGCTATCTAAACTCCTTCCAAGCGTATCAAGAGGATCTCCGAAACCGGTGACGCCACGTGACCAAACCAGAAATATCTCGGAACCGGGAATATACTCCCATCTGGCAACGAGATTGGAGCGAAATTGTACAAATGAAAAATCGGGATCCTCTATTGAATAGTCAATATTGCCGTCAATATTTTCATCTACAGCATAGGATCCGTCTGCAAAGGAGATCTGGTTAGGCTCTAAAAGGGTCACTCTTTCAGAAAGATCTTCGGCAATTGGATTATTTACATAGTTGAAATTGGAATATCGACCTCTGGATATAAAAGGTTCCCCATAAAATTGAATACTCAAATTAGGATTTATGCTATAATTGAATCGAATGGCAGTACTAAAAGTCTTTTGATCTATTTCTGCCATAACGTAGCGTGGATTTGAGCCAAAAGCAGATTCTGTCACATACTGTGTCTTATTAGGACCCTCTCTATAGCTGGTATTGATCGATAGATTAAATGCGTCGAATGGTTGAAAACCCAAACGGGCAACATAACGGGTGAATGTAAAATTATTCTGAGCCGCTTCACTCCGCACATAGCCCAGTGTAAAGAATACTTTTTTACTTCTATCAGATCCAAAAAATACGAAAGCAAAATTTTCGTCAGACCATCTCCAGCGGGGTCCGCCACGTAGTACAGTATTGGAAAAGATCCTGGGCTTATGACCAAAACCTACTTCTGTCCACCAACGGTTTTGGTAGCTTATTTCTCCTTCAAATTCGTATTGAATTCGGTTGTAATTACCTTCAAAATCATAGGTGCTGAATTGCTCGACACCAAGCCTTAAAGAGCGATAAAAAGATGTTGGTTTTAACCACAGGTAATTAAGGTCTGCGTACTGTATAATTTCATCCGTTTGCCTCAGAAAGCCGATATCATTTAATTCCAATTCCGGCGATCTCCAGATCAGGCCTCCTTCATATCGCCAATTTCCGCCTCCGTCTTTTCCGTGGGATATTCTACCTGCCGTTCCTGTAAGCGAGGTGCGGGTTGGATCTACTTCCACATGGCTGGCATCTGAGCGTTGAAAGAGATGGGTAAGGCTTTCCTGAGTCCTAAGAATGGATTCTTCACTCCCACTTACATGACTGGCGATCACATTTCCTTCGATATAGTAATTGCGGTTTTTCCACATATGTCTGAAATCTATACCAGCAGTATAGGCTGAGGTATGCAGAAAATCAAGATCTCCTTCAATATTCCGGTTTGTTGATGTCAACATCCCGCCAATGTAGGTGTTGCGTTCATTAAAGTCTTTTTGCGCACGAATGACAGCATAGTTGGTAAGCGGTTCTACGATCTCTTCACGTCTGTCGCCATTGGAATCAATTTCGGCATTCATTTTACCTGTTACACTTTCCAGGACACCAATTGACCAGCCGTTTTTAGTCTTTCCCGAGAATTTGGCCGCGCCCAGAATAGTCGTATTGTTTGGTACATCGACATTTTCCTCTGATCCAATATCCGGAAATCCCTGTGGATTTCTCCCGATACGCCTGCTGTAGAACAGGTTGTCATTCCCATTGGCAAATTCGAAATCAAAGATGTTTTTGTTCTCCACAAAAAAGGGTCTGCGTTCCTGGAAGAAGATCTGAAAGCCGTCTAGCGCTATAGCCCCCGGATCTGCATCTACCTGACCGAAATCAGGATTTACAGTAAGATCGAGTGTTAAATCGTTTGTGATCCCAATCTTGGCATCCAATCCGCCGTTTAAGATCACATCAGAGCCATCCCTAAAAGGATTCCCCGCTTCTTTGGGATAGGTATCCCACTGGGTAACAACAAATGGCTGGATCTCAAGTTGATTTTGAGGTTCTATGTTCAAAAGCCCGTGAAGTTCACCAAATTCACTTACCCATCCCGGGGCTTCTCTTGGGATCCGATCCCAAACAGACCATTGGTTCTCGCGAAATATCATCCGGGCCACCTGCAAACCCCAAACTTGTTCTTCGGCTTTACCGAATTTGATCTGGCTAAGCGGAATCCGCATTTCTGCTGTCCATCCTTCTTCATCAATATTCGTATCTGTATACCATATTGGATTCCAACTGTCATCTGATTCATTTCCATTATCAGAAATTAATTCATCTCCTTTCACGCCAGCAGCATTCACAACAAACGTAAATGCTGTACGCTTGTCATTATAACTATCTATGACAACACCTACTCTATCACCTACAAACCCATCCCTTCTTGAGAGCCGGGCATCAATCTTTTCTGTATCAGTTTCGTAACATCGAATGGCGACATATAAATTCTTCTGATCGTAAAGAACTCTAAATTTTGATTGTTCATCCGGGGGTGTGTTCTCATCGGGAAGCCACTCGATAAAATCCCCGGCCCACTCGGCATTTTCCCATGCATCATCCGTCAATAATCCATCAATAACAGGAGGCGTGGCATTCCCAACTGCCATTGCCGTATAGACTCTCGGCGGGGTCAACTGGAGACTGTCCTGGGCGGAAATGCGTTGTGAAATAAATAAAAAAACGGTAAAGAATGCTGCCAAAGCAGCACGGTTAGCTAGGTTCATAGAAAAAACGTTCCGGTCAAAATTAAGAAAACACCTACCTCTGGAGCCCGCATTACAATTTTTTTAACACCATCTACCACATCAAAAAACAAAACGGTAGGTTGCTTTTATTAGGAATATATTCATGGGTTTGGAGTTCCCAAATAAGGTGTTATCCAGACTCTCCATTAATCCTAATTCCGGATCGCCACTTTGGGAAAGATCCTGAGACCATACCAAATAAAGCTCAGATCCGGGAATATACTCCCACCTGAGAACCAGATTGGATCGAAATTGAATAAAAGAAAAATCGGGGTCACCAAAGGTAAAATCTGTAACACCGTTCAAATCCTGGTCAACAGAATATGTGCCATCTGCAAATTGGATCTGGTTATTGTCATAAGGAGTGATCCTATCTTCAAAAACCTCGGCCATAGGATCACTGATATATTTGAAATTAGAATACCGCCCTCTGGATATAAAGGGCTGTCCCCAATATTGTAAAGTCAGGTTTGGATTGATCGTATAATTGACTCGCAATGACATGCTTAAGGTGCGTTGGTCAATCTTTCCATTGAGATAAAGAGGCTGTCCATTAACTTCTTCTGTACTTATGTATTGCAGCTTGTCTTCATTGATGCTAATATTTGGCCAGGCCGAAATACGAAGTGCATTTATAGGTTGGTATGTAGCTCCGAATTCAATACTATATCTGGAGAAAGAGTTATCTAGCCCTCTATGGCCATTTTGAAAGATTCCTATCCTTATCTTTTTTCGACTATCTGTATTAATCCCGTTCCAAAAGGAAAAAGACGGAGATTGTCTCAGGCGTGGACCGCCTCGCAGTGCGAAATTATCGTAGCGTACCGGGCTGTAATTGAAACCCATATTTCCAAACCAATTATTTTTAAAGTTAGCCCAGGCATTCGTGTTGAACTGCAGCAAATTATGGTTCCCGCCATAATCCCAGGCAGTCCAGTGATTGTAATTTAGCCCAAGCTGTCTAAAAACCTTATCGGGTTTAAGTGTCCTATATCCAATCCAGGTATAATGCCTTATGTCATCTGCCTGTCGCTGAAACCCTATGTCATTGAGTTCTAATTCGGGAGAACGCCATGTCCCGCCAGTCTCAAAACGCCAATGACCATCTCCGATCTTCCCTAATTGCAAATTACCACCGGTTCCTGTCAACGAAGTCCTTGTAGGATCTATTTCCACATGGTCTGCTCCAACTCTTTGGAATAGATGGGTAATGGATTGCTGTGTGTTAAGAATGGCATCTGCGCTACCCCTGACGTGGCTCCAGTTAATATTTCCCCCTACGTACCAGACACGGTCTTTCCAATTGTGTTTAAAATCAAAACCGCCGGTATATGCCTGTTTATGTAAAAAATCAAGTCCTTCTGTGAGTTCGCCCCTATTGGTGGCTGTAAAAATCCCCCCGATATAGGAGTTGCGATCGTTAAAATCTTTTTGTAACCGACCTACAAAATAATTTGTCAGCGGTTCAACCAATTCTTCGCGTCGATCGCCGTTGTTATCTATAGTAGCAAAACGCCGGTCCGTTACACTTTCCAAAACACCAATAGACCAGCCGTCTTTTGTTTTACCACTAAAGCGCGCAGCGCCTGCAATTGGCGTGTTTTCCGGGATATCAACATACTCACCATCTGATGTCGATGGAAACCCTTGCGGACTACGTCCCACTCTACGGGAATAAAAGACATTATCAGACCCAAAGGTGTTGCCCGCATTTGAGCGCGATACTCTAAAATCAAAGATGTTCTTATTCTCGACAAAAAATGGCCGTTGCTCCCTGAAGAATATTTGAAAGCCATCCAGGGCTATGGCCGATGGATCTGCTTCCACCTGACCGAAATCCGGGTTGATTGTCAAATCCAATGTCAGGTCATTAGTTATACCAATTTTGGCATCTAATCCAGCCGAGAAATCTCCATTATTTCCATCCCTGAAAGGATTGCCTGGCTCGGCTTCAAAACTTTCAACCTTGCCTACCGAATAGGGTTGGACTTCTAATTGTTTTTGAGGTACCAGCCCTTTGAGCCCGTGCAATTCCCCAAACTCGCTTACCCATCCAGGTGCATCCTGAGGCACACGTTGCCAGAGTGAGCGCTCTTCTTCCCTAAAGAATCTGCGGGTCGATTGCAAACCCCAGATCTGGTTTTCTGATTTACTGAATTTGATCTGACTAAGTGGAATGCGCATTTCTGCTGTCCACCCTTCCTCATCTATCTGGCTTTTGGCATACCAGATGGGATTCCAACTGGAATCCCAGTTATTCCCATTGTTTGAAATGAGTTCATCTCCTTTTACGCCTGCTGCCGTGACAGTGAAAGAAAAGGCGGTTCGCTTGTCGTAGTAACTATCGATATTGAATTCTATCCAATCTCCTTCAAAACCGTCTCTACGGGAAAGTCGGCGTACAATTTTTTCCGGTTCTCCATCCAAACATCGGATACCTATATACAGGTTTTTGGCGTCATAGAGGATCTTAAATCGCGTTTGATAACTGGGAGGCGTATTTTCATCAGGTCTATTCTCAATGTATTCAGTTGTCCAATCTACTAAATCCCAAGCCTGGTCATTCAAACTACCATCAATAGCAGGTGCGGGGGTTGTTCCGATAGAGGTGGTGGTATAAATTCTTTTTTGGACCACCTCAGTAGAATCTTGTGCGTATGTAACGGAAAGTACAAGAGAGGCAAGGAACAGAAATCTGTTCTTTAGGCACATATTACCGGTTGTTTGTTGATAGCTTAAAGACGCGCAGGAAAAGCAAACGTTACAGTTTATTATCTTTAATTTTCGTTAAAATTTAAAAAGTTGCAACATCCATGTCCATTGGCGCCATCAGCTATCCGGGTAATTTTTATTTCCGTTTAATTTAATAGGAATCCAGATTTGCAATTCAACTTTATAATCGTACATTTGCAGCCCGTTTTGGGAAGAGTAAATTTTAATACTAAAAGCGTACCCTGTGGATACACTGAGTTATAAAACAAAATCGGCCAACCGCAACACTGTTTCAAAAGAATGGTTGCTAGTGAATGCTGAAGGTCAGCAATTAGGCCGTCTGGCTTCTAAAGTAGCCAAGTTGTTACGTGGAAAACACAAGCCAGACGGCC
>JAOTYW010000207.1 GCA_029861705.1 Flavobacteriaceae bacterium | reverse complement strand
GTTTTATAGTACGGGAGCTAATAAGCGGCAATCCTGTAAGCGGTTTACTTACTGCCGGCGAATATACCGTTGAAGCAGATATCAGTAGTTTAACGGGTTATGATTCCTATGACATCACACCTCAGCCCGGACAACTTATAGTGAATCCTTCAGTGGGTTGTAATGATCGCATCAAAGCCAGTGATCTATGTAAGGAATCGGCTACTTTAGTTGACTACCCGGAGATCACTACACGACTGCAATTTACTTACGAGAACCGCCTGAATGTGCCCATATTCATACCCCTTGGTCCGAATAACAAGTTCAAAGGGAACGCCTTTCGCGTAGGCACACCACCGGAGTTATTCTTACCCGGTACGCATACCTTTGACGTCTATACCGATGGCGGCAGTACGCAATGGGAAGTCAAGACACCAGGTTGTAACAGCGCCTTTAAATCGGCCAACGGGTCGAACGCTGATCCATGCTCGACATCTGCCAAAGTGGATGTTACCGATTTCGATGAGAGTATTGTCATCGAAGAAGGCATTAGCGGTATTTATCCGAATCCTGTCGAAAATAGTATTGTTTTCCCAATGCACGGTCAGCATACTTCCTTTAGCATAAAAGTTTTTAATGAAGTAGGAATGCTAGTCATGCAAAAGGATTATCCGGTGAATACGTATTACGATGTCACCATGGATATATCCATGCTTAAATCTGGTATGCTGTATTTTATGATCGAAAAAAATGGCAAACGGGAAGTGCACACCATCTTAAAGCGTTAGTGTTTATCTGACTACGTTTAGTTAAAAGACGCGGGCTCTAAAGCCTGCGTCTTTTAGTTTAAATGGTAGATATCGCTTAGCATATCCCCATTTTCCAACAAAAGGTCATAACGAATGTTTATGGCTGTACCCAGTGGGGCATGATAATAAATGACCCAAGCATCAGCTTCTCGCGTACCAATACAGCCATTGGAATAGGCTTCCTCAAGTGTTTCAGGATTTGTTGTTGGATGAATCATTTGGCCATATCTGATACCATTGATCTCTGTTTCTATCCAGGGAATTTGTGGCATCATCGTCCTTCTGCCATCATCTCTTTTTGTAGTATAGAAGGGTTGATGGGTAACAGGGTTGTAAAAATCAGGATCTTTTGCATGTCGTACAATAGTGCCGATACCTGTTATGGTACGCAGATCTGTGAGCCGGTTGCCCATAGCTAAATATTTCTCTTTGTTTTGTCCTACCCGGATCGGGAAGGTATACAGCAAGGAGTCTTTACCAAAGATCCGTAGTTTATATTCAGGAATATTAATGTCAAGCCTCAGTGCATCTAAGAATTGTTTGAGCTCCTCTGCCTCTTTTTGCGAGGGTATTTTAAGCGTATCGCCGGCGCGTAGTACATGTAATTCCTTCTGGTCATACACAAAGGAATCTTTTGCCATCATCCGGTAATAGTCTGTATTGGTCAGCGTATCAATGATCCAGGGATTGGCATGCACCAGGAGATGCTCGCTTAGTGTATAGGCCAAATAAGGTTCCCAGGCAGTAACCAGGGAATCGACAAAGTCAAAATATTCCCCAATAACTACATCCCGATCAATGAAAATAATCTGTGGAAAGAGAGAATCCTGTTCAATTACTTCATATGTGGCATAAGCTTGGCTGCCATCATTCGTAACCTTTTCGGACGTTATAAAGAAGAAGATACTGCCTAATAGGATCACCAGGATCCCCAGGCTCATCAAGACGATCTTATTCAACAAAGAAGGGCGATTTGTCGGGATCATTTCATGGATTTCTATAGCGCTAAACTACGATGAGGGCCTCCTTTTACCTATGATGAATGTCATATTTGCTCGGATGGCAAGCGCGTACCTTTATATATACACAAGCTTCAAATATTGTGTCTCATGAGGTGGGTAATTGGCATGTACGACAAGGTTCGCGAATTCTTTATCGAGATCGGCGACATCAGCTTTTTTGCCGGCAGATATTTCCGGGAATTGGTAAAGCCTCCTTATGAATGGAAGGAACTGCTTCGGCAGTGCTATCAAATTGGAAATCGCTCTCTTGTACTCGTTTTAGTAACCGGGTTTATTATCGGTTTAGTCCTGACCTTGCAATCAAGGCCTACTTTGATCGAATTCGGGGCGGAATCCTGGATGCCTAATATGGTTGGGATCTCGATCGTAAGGGAATTGGGACCGGTGATCACTGCCCTGGTATGTGCAGGCCGAATTGCCTCAGGTATTGGGGCAGAATTGGGATCCATGCGTGTAACCGAACAGATCGATGCCATGGAAGTATCCGGAACGAACCCCTTCAAATATCTTGTTGTAACCAGAGTTCTGGCTGCTACCTTAATGCTGCCCTTGTTGGTGGTTCTTGCCGATGTTGTGGCTCTGTACGGATCTGCTTTGGTGGAAAATTTAAAAGGCGATGTTTCCTTTCAGCTTTATTTTAATCGCGTATTTGATGCACTGGCTTACGGGGATCTTGTTCCGGCTACAGTGAAATCGTTTTTCTTTGGTTTTGCTATTGGGCTCGTGGGATGTTATAAAGGCTATTATTGCAAAAAAGGAACCGCAGGTGTAGGTTTCGCCGCCAATACAGCAGTTGTGTTTACCTCCATGCTCTTGTTTATCATGGATTTCATCGCAGTCTTTGTGTCAGATATCTTTTTTGAGCTCTGATCTATTTAAAATGTAAAAAACCGATTCTTGGAAACTGTTATAGAAATAAGGGATCTTAAAAAAAGCTTTGGGGAGAACCAGGTGTTGCGCGGTTTCAATTTAAAACTCCACAGAGGAGAGAACCTTGTAGTCATGGGAAAATCCGGTTCGGGGAAGTCTGTGATGATCAAATGCCTGGTAGGTCTTATCCCCCCCGATAGCGGATATATTTCTGTTCTCGGAAAGGAGATCAACCTATTGGACCAGAAACATCTGGATGAACTACGGGTAGATATAGGATTTCTTTTTCAGGGTAGTGCGTTATATGATTCTATGACAGTCCGCGAGAATTTGGAATTTCCCCTACGTCGACATAAAAAACGCCTGGGAGATTTAAAAAATACGACACCTCTGGTAATGGAAGCATTGGAAAATGTGGACCTGGCCGATGCTATTGATCTGATGCCCGCAGAATTATCAGGGGGTATGAAACGAAGGGTTGCCCTTGCAAGAACCCTGATCTTAAAACCTAAGATCATCTTGTATGATGAACCGACTAGCGGACTGGATCCGATAACGGCAAAAGGCATTATTGAATTGATGCGGAGCATTCAAAAAAAATATGGAACTTCTTCACTGATCATCACCCATGACGTAGATTGCGCACGGGTCATTTCAGAACGGATGATCTTGTTGGTCGATGGGGTCAATTATGCACAAGGCTCGTATACTGAGCTGTTGCAAAATGAAGATCCGAAAGTGCAGGCGTTTTTCAAAAAATAAGAACCATGGAAAGAACAGCAAAAGAGAATATTCGTTTAGGAGTTTTTGTGATCCTTGGAACCATTGCCCTCCTTGTAGGAGCTTATTTGATCGGAGATCGTCAAAATCTCTTTGGAGATACTTTTGAACTCCAAGCCATCTTTAAAAATGTCAATGGATTGCAAACTGGAAATAACGTACGTTACTCCGGAATTAATGTAGGAACTGTAGCAAGGATAACCATGGAAAATGACACGACGATCCTTGTAGCCATGAATATGGATGGCGGTATGTTAGACCATATCAAGCAAGATGCAATTGCTACCATTGGTTCCGATGGATTGGTCGGGAGCATGATCGTTAGTATCGTCCCGGGAAATGGAATGGCTCCATTGGTTAAAGAAGGAGATATGATCAAAACCTATAGCAGGATCGGTGCAAAAGACATGCTAAGCACCTTGAATGTTACTAATGAGAATGCAGCATTGCTTACGAAAGAACTGTTGATAACCACAGCTGCTATAAATGAAGGCCAGGGGGTTTTAGGAAAACTGCTTTATGATACCATCATGGCGCAAAACCTGACCCGTACAGCAGGCAACCTACGGAGAGCAAGCTACCAGGCGGACCAGATTCTTCAGAAAATGAATACAGAGATCCAGGAATTAGACCTGGAACAAAGTATTGCAGGGATCCTGCTCACAGATAGCCTGAGTGGCAAACAATTTAAAGATGTTATTCAAGATATCGGGAAGGTCAGCAAGCGAATGGACACCTTGTCAGTCACTTTGGATGATTTAGTGCAAAAGATCAATAATGCAGAAGGAACTGTAAATTACCTGGTCACAGATACGATTTTAGTAAAACGTATAGAACATACCATGGAGAATATTGAAGAGGGGACGGCCAAGTTCAATGAAAATATGGAGGCTTTAAAACATAATTTCCTTACCAGACGTTACTTTAAAAAACTGGAAAAAGAACAAAAGAAAGCCCAGAAAGAGTAATCCATTAATACAGCTAAAAAAGTTGGGATTAGGAAGCGATCATGTTTGAAGACAGGACAGATGCCGGACTACAATTAGCAGAGGCTTTAGAAGCATACAAGGGGAAGGACGTTGTCGTCATAGCCATTCCGAGAGGGGGGCTGCCCTTAGGTGCAATAGTAGCCAAGGCTCTAAATGCACCATTAGACGTTGCTCTGAGTAAAAAAATTGGTCATCCTTATCATAAAGAATACGCCATAGGTGCCGTAAGTTTAGAAAACAGGGTTTTAAGTGATACCAGAGGAATCTCAAAAACATATTTGGAA
>JAOTYW010000206.1 GCA_029861705.1 Flavobacteriaceae bacterium | reverse complement strand
CCTACGGCATTGGCATCTGAAAAAAGATCCATTACTACCAGTGTAGATGAAGTCTCGTCAAAATAACATTGAACTTTTAATGCACCGGGTTCATTAGCTTTCATTTGGCCTTCAACCTCTTTGTATATAGCCTTTAATTCTTCCGATTTTCCTTCTTTAGCTGTCCACTTGTACACTACCATTACTGCTTGATTTTCCATATCCTATGTCTTTTATTATTGATTGCATAACAAATGTATGTCGTTTTACCCCTTCCAAAAGGTGTCGTTTACGACTACATAAGGGGTTGTTTACGACATGCGGTTTGTATACCTTTGACAATAAGATAGGAAATTATGAGACATATCAGCGTACTAGTACCGGCAGGCAACAGCATTGTAGATACCATCATCGCACCTTATAATCTGTTTAAAATGGCAAATGCTCATTATAAGCGATCGCATGGTCTGGAAGCGGATCCATTTAACATAGATCTGGTAGGGTTGACCAAAGAGCCCGTGCTTTATCAGGGCTTGTTTAGTATACAACCCACAGCCACCATAGACGAGATATCAAAAACCGATATAATTATCATCTCTCCCATCAGCGGGGATCTGGAAAAGGAAATCCAGAATAACATGGATTTTGTTAAATGGATCAAGGCGCAGAGAATTGAAAACGATTCTGAACTAGCGAGCTTGTGTAAAGGGGCATTTATCCTGGCCGAAACAGGATTGGTCAATGGCAAGTCGTGTGCGACCCATTGGACAGCACATGAAGAATTTAAACGCAGATACCCTGAGGTACATTTGATCCCTGAAAAGATAATTTGTGAAGACAATGGTATCTATTCTAGCGGTGGCGCCTATTCTATATTAAACTTTACACTTTATTTAATCGAACGATATTTTGGCAGAGAGACGGCCATATGGTGCTCAAAAGTTGCTGAGATCGAGTTTGACCGGGTGAGTCAGCGTGAATTCATCATCTTTAGCGGGCAAAAAGGCCACTCAGATGAGCCCATTAAAAAAGCTCAGCAGCACATTGAAAAGCACTATCAGGATAAATTGAATGTAGAGGAAATTGCCCAAATGGTGCACTTAAATGCCCGGAGTTTTTTACGGAGATTTAAAAAGGCGACGGCCAATACCCCTTTGGAATATATACAACGCGTAAAGGTCGAGGCTGCCAAGAAAAAACTAGAATCCTCTGCACAGACTGTTCTTCAGGTAATGTATGACATTGGTTATAACGACGAAAAAGCATTTAGGGCAACCTTCCGGAAATATTCCGGACTCTCCCCAAAAGAATACCAAAGAAAGTATAACAGAGAAATGGCATTTGCGTAATTTACGAGGGAATCTATAACGAAACCAAAGATCTGGTAAAGTGTATTGCTGGCTTATGCCACTTGCGAATATGTATTTTATACATTAAACCATAATTAGAAACAAATTATGGAAAAAAGAGATTTTCTAAAAAAATCAGCAAGCTTAGCGCTCAGCTGTTCTGTATTTCCCAGCCTGGTCATGCACAGTTGAGCTAAAAAGAGCCTCAAACGTATAGTTGTTCAATTGTTTTCATTACCTAAACTGCTTGAAAAAGATTTTGAAAGCGGGATCAAATTGCTTTCTGAAATTGGGTATCAGGAAATCGAACTTTACGGGCCCTATCCTTTTAGTACAAACGCTGTTAAAGCAGATTGGGATGCCGTAACACCGGCATTAGGGTTTAGTGGAAGCGGTTATTTTGGCCATTCACCCCGGGAGATCAGGTCAATTTTAGATGCCCATGGCGTTCTTGCAAGTGCTACACATTTAGATATGGAAACACTGCAGACAAGGATGGCACAAATAGGAGAAGCGAGTGAGATACTTGGTTTTGAATATGTTGGAATTCCGTCGATCCCGGAGAAAAAAAGAAAAACGCTGGATGGGTATAAAAAAGTAGCTGAAGAATTCAATCAAATTGGAGAACAGGCAAAAAAAGCCGGATTAAAATTCGCATATCATAATCATGGATATGGGTTATCAGAGATGAATGGAGAAATACCCATGCAAATAATCCTTAATCAAACAAACCCCGATCTCGTTTTCTTTGAATTGGATATTTTTTGGACTACGGCCGGTGGTGCTGATCCTAAAGCATATTTGGAAGCGTATCCGGGTCGCTATCATTTAATGCATATCAAGGACATGAAAGAAAAGGTTAGATTTTCAGGAGATGTCGGCGACCCAAGTCAGTGGATCGAATTATTTCCACACATGACTACTGCAGCTGATGGAATACTCGATCTGCAAAACATCATTTCAGCAGGCCTTAAGAATGGCGTCAAACATTTTTTTGTAGAACAAGATATGGTGGCTCAGCCGGAGATAGCGTTGAAAAAAAGCATCGACTATTTAAAATCAATAAAACTTTAGTCATCAATAAATAAAGAACTACAAAAAAATTTCAAAGAAAATAACAGCTGAGCGAATAGCAAAAATGACTTTTAGTTCCATTTACCCTATTTACCTGAATAGATTGGAGAAACATGGAAGAACTAAGGATGTGCTACACAACAACTTAAACACAGCTTCGCTTGGCAAACCTGCCTGCCGGCATTGGTGAGTGAGCCCAGACCGTTGGCAGTAATTCGGTACAAAAAATAGCTTATCAATTGACCCTGTTGGGTTTGAGCTCAAATTTTAATAAAAATGAAAACAACAACATTTCTAACATTTGTAGGAGATCAATGCGGAAAGGCTGAAGAAGCGATCAAATTCTACACTTCTCTCTTTCCGAATTCGGAGATCAAAAGCATAACAAATTACGCCGATGGAGAGGCTGGAGGAACACCGGAGCTCATTAAATATGGCGTATTTACATTAAATGGTGTAGAGTACAGGGTCTCCGAAAGTAATTATAATCACGCCTGGTCATTCACCCCAGCGGTATCAGTGTTCATTGATTCTAGCTCAGAAAATGAGATACAAACTTTATTCGACGAACTTTCTTCAAATGGAGGTAAGATCATGGTTCCACTAGACAACTACGAAACAGGGGATTACGGCTTTGGTATAAAATTCGGTTGGTGTGAAGACAAATACGGAATTTCATGGCAATTTAATCTTTCAGAGTAATTTCAAATTGAAATTTAGAATACTATTTATCATAGCAATACTTTCCTGCGTTCAAATCATCGCACATCCCGGAGGTAATATGATAACTGCGGGCAAACATGTTCTTTGGTCCTATGTTAGCCCGATTGACGATAAGGAACATCATGCCTGTGTAATGATTTGGAGTCCGGACTCAAAACCTGAAATACTTTTGAAGTCAGAATTCGCTGCAAGCGACTTTATGTTTTCGACTAGTGGAGAGAATATTTACATTATTGAACAGAGATATATACAGAATACAGATTCATTCGAGATAAGGATCCTTAAAACACAGATCAGTAAAAAACCATCTGTAGTCTGGGAATGGTTTGAAGACAAATGGAGAATTGGAGATGGGGGGTTTTTTATGAATTCTGATCAGGAAATAATTTTTGGCAGGTATCCAAAAATTTACAGATTGATAAAAGACCAGCAACCCCAAGAATATTTTGAATTTAAATCTTCCATAAAAAAAATACGCGCAATTGGCCCCAATCAAATTCTTCTTCTTGGTGACAATTCCTGTTGGCTAACAGACCTAAATGGAAAAATTAGTAAAGAGTGGACAAATTTAATAGACCCGGAAATTGATGATGCTCCACTGAATCGAAATCAAATTTTTGATGCTGACTATAAAAATGGAGAATTATTATTGGCCTATTGGGGGAAACGATCATTCGATGTTATCGAACCTAATGAGAGACGAAAAACAATTTTGCAATTGAAAGAACCATTAGTCCCTCATTGGGTGGCGTTCTATGGAAATAAAAAACTATTATTCTCGTCCAGATTACAATTTAATGGAGAAACTCCAAAGCCCAATTTACTATTGTACAAGTCTGACAAAGAAATAAGTAGTATTTGGATAGAATAAACATAAAACTGAGCTAAATTACACTTAAAACCAAGCTGTTATTGGTAAATTCCATGCAGGTCCAAGACCGTTCTCATTCACACAAGATTTTAGACGCTTGTTATTTATCTTTGATTAAATTGTATTGTTAGTTTTTTATGTACTGAATATTGATACCCGGATTTAACAATGCTATATGAATACAAAAAAAAACATCACATTCGTTTTTAGCGATGTTGAGCATTCCACAAGATTAGCTCAACAGCTTAGAGAGGACTATCCTGAGCTCCTTGAACAGCACCGCACGGTTATTCGTGATGCGATCAAAAAACATAAAGGAAAAGAAATTGATACAGCCGGAGATGGTTTTTTCATGACCTTTGATAATCCAAATTCTGCTGTGCTTGCATCTGTTGAGATCCAGAAGAAATTTCATACACTCAAATGGGCAACAGAAATTGGCCTAAAAGTCCGCATGGGTATCCATACCGGTGTTGCCTTAACGACTGAATCAGGATATACAGGAGTCGAGGTTCACTTAGCTTCACGTGTTTGTAATGCGGCCCATGGCGGACAGGTACTAATATCTCATGCAACTCAACGAGGCCTTGAGAAAAATGTCAAGGAAGAATCTCACTTATCAGATCTTGGGGGGTATTTATTGCGGGATTTTGCCGAACCTGTCAAATTATTCCAGCTAAACATCTCAGGAATAAGAAGCCACTTTCCTAAACCACGAACCGATTTTAACGAGAAAAG
>JAOTYW010000204.1 GCA_029861705.1 Flavobacteriaceae bacterium | reverse complement strand
CACAGACCTCCTGATAGATCCGCGGGATCCATTAGTGCTCTATGCTGCCACCTGGCAGCGGCACAGGACGGTAGCAGCTTATTTGGGCGGCGGGCCCGGATCAGGGATCCATAAAAGTACAGATGGGGGAGAAACCTGGACTAAATTAACAAGCGGTATCCCTTCTTCCAAGCTTGGGAAGATCGGACTCGCTATGAGTCATTTTGATCCGGATAAGATCTATGCAGCTATTGAGTTAGACCGACTTAAGGGCGGGGTCTATATGTCTGCTGATGCCGGGCATTCCTGGAGCAAACAGAGCAACACGGTTTCAGGCGGAACCGGGCCGCATTACTACCAGGAATTATACGCTTCGCCACATCATGATGGCATGCTGATCCTGATGAATAATATTGTACAGATATCCAAAGACCATGGCAAGACGTTTAAAAGCATGAATGAGAAAAAGAAGCATGTAGATAGCCATGCCATGGCTTTTAAACCTTCGGATCCTAATTATGTGCTCTTTGGAACAGATGGCGGTTTATATGAAAGTTTTGATCTGACAAAAAGCTGGAAATACATTCGCAATCTACCCTTGATCCAGTATTATAAGGTTGCCGTGGATGATTCGGCGCCCTTTTACAATATTTATGGAGGAACCCAGGATAACGGTTCCCATGGCGGGCCCTCTAGGACTCGTTCCAATGCAGGGATCCTGAATTCCGATTGGTGGGTCACTTTAGGGGCAGACGGACACCAAAGCGCTGTTGAGCCCGGCAATCCGGATATTACCTATGGGGAATTCCAGCAAGGCTGGCTGTGGAGAGTTGATCAAACAACAGGGGAGACCGTATTTATTCAACCTCAGGCCGGAGCAGGGGAACCTGCAGAACGCTTTAATTGGGATGCACCTATTTTGGTAAGTCCGCATAAGCCAACCCGACTCTATTTTGCTTCTCAGCGCGTATGGCGCTCAGAGAACAGGGGCGATGCCTGGACAGCAGTATCTCCGGATCTGACGCGTAACCAGGAGCGACTGGCCTTACCGATCATGGGCGGACAGCAGAGTTGGGACAATGCATGGGATGTAAATGCCATGTCTAATTATAATACGATCACTTCCCTGGCAGAATCGCCTGTTCAGGAAGGCTTGTTATATGCCGGTACAGATGATGGCATCTTACAGGTGTCTGAAGATGGAGGCGCAAATTGGCGCAAGATAGAATTAGGCAATATCAAAGGCGTGCCGCAAACACCATTTGTAAATGATGTACGCGCCGATCTCTATGATGCCGGCACGGTTTACCTGGTTTTGGATAACCATAAATATGGAGATTACAGGCCATTCTTGTTGAAAAGTACAGACAAGGGGAGGACCTGGCAATCGATCAATGGAAATCTGCCTAATCCTTTACTGACCTGGCGGATAGTACAGGATCACGTGCAAAAAAACCTCCTTTTTGCCGCTACTGAATACGGGGTATATATGACGCAGGATGGTGGGCAGAAATGGACGCAGTTGAAATCAGGTATGCCAACTATTGCCATTAGGGATATAACCATTCAACGCAGGGAGAACGACCTGGTGGCAGCCTCTTTCGGGCGTGGATTCTATGTATTGGACGATATGAGTCCGCTTCGTAATTACACAGTGACAGCAGGGCAGGAAGCTAGCTTATTTGATGTAAAACCGGCTTATTGGTATGTGGAAAACGATGAAATATACGGGCAGGGGAATGCTGAGTATACAGCTAAAAATCCGCCTTATGGGGCTGTGTTTACCTATCATTTAAAAGATTCTATTGCCTCGTTGACATCTCAGCGTAAAATGAGCGAAAAGGACAAGACTACGGTTCCTTTCCCTGGATGGGATGCGTTGGAAAAGGAGAAATTGCAGGAAAAGCCGGCCATTTGGTTTACTGTAAAAGATGCCCAGGGGCAGGTAGTTGACATGGTCAAGGGGAAAAACAAAAAGGGGTTCAACCGGGTCAGTTGGGGCTTAAGTGTAGCAGATAGAAGTGGAGTGCCCTTAAAAGCACCACCCCCTTCAGACGATTTCTTTTCATGGGGCATAAAAGCCACTCCGGGCGATTATACCGTTACCATGTCTAAAGTGGTAGACGGGCAGGAAACGGTGTTAGCAGGACCGAATTCCTTTAAAGTAGTGCCTTTGGCCAAAGGAGCTTTGCAAGGGGCGTCTTTTAACGACATTGCTGCGTTCCGAAAAACCTTTGAGGGATTCCAGCAGGAGATGAGTGCTGTGCAAGATGTGCTGGATAAAAACAAGCAGAAGATAAATGCGATGCAGCGCGCCTTAACAAAGGCAACAAATCCAACGGCAGCTCTGGCAAACAGATTGCATGAAGCACGTGCAACCTTATTGGCCATCCATACGGAGTTGAACGGCAACCAGGCAAAAGCAGAAATAGGGGAAAGAACCAAGCCCAATCCAAATTCCGGAGGCTTTATTGGTTTTGTGGCTTTAGGAACAAGTACCTATGGGCCTACGGATAATCACAAAGCAGCCTTGAATGTAGCGTCTACCCAATTGCAGGCGATCAAAGGAAAATTAAACAGCTTTGTTTCCCAGGAAATGCCGGGATTGGAGTCGGCTTTAAAAGCAGCCGGAGCACCGTGGATCGAAGGGCAAGGGCTTAAGAATTAATGTAAAAGGGGTGTTTTAGAAAAAATGCTAAAGCACCTCAAATACATAACCCAATAGCCAATAGAGTATTATGAAGACTATGATGGTGCCAATGCAGCCGCATTTGCCGCCACCGATCTTTTTAGCCCCAAAAAAGGCTATAATGGCACGAATTAGATTTTTCATGTTATGGGAGGGGGCCTACAAGATGTTTTAAGGCTTCATATACGATTACGGCAGGCCATACCAGGGCTTTCAGGAAACCTACAACACCGGCCCAAAAAGTACAGGCAGCTTTTATATAATAGACTGCGGCACCTATGACCCCAAGAAAATAGAACATACCACCACCACCGGCTTTTTTGGTTTTTGAATTAGACATATTGGTTATTTTAAAAGGATAGTTCGACTAATTATTGTGTCAGACATCCTATAATTCCTGTTGAAGGTAAAAAATGCTGTACCTTCTTGCAAAAATTTAGGGATGTTTCATGGGATTCGTCTTTTTGTAGGTCTTTGTCTGTTTTGTTCTTTTACGGCTGGAGTTCAAGCCCAGGAACTAACTGCGCAGCAGAAGGAGCGCCAGGCTGAAATTAATAAAACTCCGCGTTTATTTGTCTATGACTCCACCTACCTGATCAGTTTGCAGGCAGAAAGAGAAAATTTTCTACGAACAAAAGCCTTGATCGATTGTCTAAAGATCTCAGATAAGAAAAGGGAAAAGCTTATAAGAGATCTGTATAGGCACAAGCGATCAAAACGACTCAACAAAATTTTACTCGCTACCACGACTTTTGTGAATGAACCTGACCGGGATCCGGAGCAATAAGAGATTTCATCAAATAGGCATTCTAATTTAGAGTTTTACTCAAGACAGGATATTCCTTACATTTACGAAAAAGGGTGTAATGGGCTGGAAGAATTTTTTTGATGTGAACCGTTTACTGGCATTCACAGCACTTTTTATAAGCATGTTGACCTTCATAATTTTCGTCAGGCAAACAAACATCATGGACCAGCAAAGTCGTTTGTCCGTTTTGCCATATTTGATTTTGGAATACAATACTAATGAACCCGATTCCCTGGTCAGTATCCATTTGGTCAACCATGGTGTTGGACCCGCAATAATCTCTAAAAGGGCATTTGAATACAACAGCAAGACCTATGAGATGGATTTTCGGGATTTTTTGACAGATCAGCTGCCTGAAATGAAGGATGTCCGCATTATTAGCAGTGCCACATTAGAGAGCGGTTTCGCTATTCCTGCCGGGGGTGCGCGGGAAATTATCAGTGTCGGAGGCGAAACGTATAGTTATAATAAGTTCCGCGAGATCATGGCCGAACTGGTAGCGCGTGAGGATTTTAATTATGATATCCGGTTTCAATCCATATATGGAGATACCTGGTTATTAAAGAAGGGTAGTACAAAACCGGTTAGCATTGAGTAGAGCTAAACCTGGTAAGTGCTGATAAAATTGTAATACACAGCTTGAGACGGTATTTTTTCTAATTTAACCCCCGATAAAACACAGATTCTATGAGGTTACAATTTACCTTGTTGTCCTTGTTACTGCTTTTTTCTTTTGGGTGTAAGAACACAGAGGAAGGCAAAAGGGAAGGAAAAGTAGAAGCACAGGAAATTGAAAAAGTAGTGGCAGTATCGCCCGAGGCTGAGGAGAAATATTTTCAGGATTTGGAAGGAAATGCCGTAGCCCTGTCAGATTACAGGGGTAAGCGGGTAGTGCTTAATTATTGGGCCACCTGGTGCAAGCCCTGTATAGCAGAAATGCCGTCCATGGTACAGGCACAGGAAATATTGGCCGATGAAAATTATATCTTTTTACTGGCTACAGACCAATCTGTAAAAACCATAGAGCGCTTTATTGAAGTGCGCGGATACGAATTCAATTATGTAAAAGTTCCCGGTACCCTAAAACAAGAGGGGTTCACGGCCATTCCCGTTACTGTGATCTACAATGAAAAAGGGGAAAAGGTAGATACTATAGTAGGCGGCGTTACCTGGGATTCTCCGGAAATGATCCAAAAATTAAGAGACGTACGATAGATGAGACTAAACTTGACAATTCTAATTCTGGGTTTGTTGTTGATCCATACCAACTGCAAGGAAGCCCCGAAAGAGGTA
>JAOTYW010000203.1 GCA_029861705.1 Flavobacteriaceae bacterium | reverse complement strand
CTTTTTTACTTAGGTTAACATGTTTTATACCATTTAGTATATTTAAATTATTTCAAGCCTTGCTAAGCAGGAAAAAAATAGTGAGTTTTGAACTGGTATTGGGGGAAATCACTCCATTTTATACCCCTAATTCTAACAAAGGATCTCCATTATATATTCCTATGTAGGCCTGAATTCCCTGGTCAATTCTTGTGCAATCTGACAAGAATTAAGAAACTCATTTACTAAAAGAAAGCTAACACTCTAAACGCCTTATTTATGGCTAATTCATATTATGATCCAGCCGATCTACGCAAATTCGGGAAAATCACCGAATGGAGCGAGGAGCTCGGTTCCAAGTTTTTCGAATATTATGGAAAAGTATTTGAAGAAGGAGCCCTGTCTGCACGCGAAAAGTCGTTAATCGCCCTTGCAGTGGCACATGTTGTAAAATGCCCTTACTGTATTGATGCGTATACCAAAGATGGGCTGGAACGCGGGATCACTAGAGAGGAAATGATGGAGGCAGTTCACGCCGGCGCAGCTATAGAAAGTGGTGCTACACTGGTTCATGCCGTGCAGATGATGAATAAACACGACAAATTAAGCATGTAAAACGACTAATTGCCTTGCAATGGTCTGAAATTGAAAAGAAAATATGGCTACTAAATCATTGAAAGCCAGGCAAGACGCTCTTGCTGATATTAATAAACAGCTGAACATCCTGGAAAATGGAATTTTTGCCGAGGGTGAATTGCCCTATTTCAGGGATAAAATCGCCGAAGCTGGTCATTTTCCGCTGCGACCCCAAAAATTAGAGATCTTACAGATCAATGTTGGCTACATGTGCAACCAGGTCTGTGAACATTGCCATGTAGACGCCGGCCCTGATCGCAAGGAGATCATGACGCGGGAAACCATGACACAATGCCTGGATGTAATTCGCAAAACGGGCGCTCATACACTCGATCTTACCGGGGGTGCGCCGGAAATGAACCCTGATTTTCGTTGGTTTGTGGAAGAAGCTGCCAAAGCGGGTATAATGGACTTTATTGTGCGTTCCAACCTTACTATTATACGCGCGAATAAAAAATATTATGACCTGCCGCATTTTTTTAAGAAGCACAACATCCATGTTGTTTCCTCAATGCCCCATTATACGCGTGGGAAAACAGATAAACAGCGTGGAGACGGAGTTTTTGACAAATCTATTAAAGCCTTACAAGAGCTAAATGCTGTTGGCTATGGACAAGCGGGTGGTAATTTGAAACTGGATCTGGTATATAATCCTTCCGGGGCTTTTCTTCCCGGCGATCAGGCAGCACTCGAACAGGATTTTAAAAAAGCCCTTATGACCGACTTTGGAATTGCATTTCACAATTTGTTTGCCATCACCAATTTACCCATATCCAGATTCTTAGATTACCTGATAGCTTCCGAGAATTATGAGGATTATATGTATGCTTTGGTGGATGCATTTAACCCTGCCGCTGTTGCCAGTGTGATGTGTACAAATACGCTCTCTGTGAGTTGGGATGGTTGGCTCTATGATTGTGATTTCAACCAGATGCTCGGACTAAAAAATGCCAGTCCCGTGAAACATATAAAAGAATACCAGGAAGATATTCTCCAGGACCGGGATATTATCATTTCTCAGCATTGTTATGGGTGTACTGCGGGTGCAGGAAGTAGTTGTCAGGGTACGGTCGCTTGATTTGTTTCAAACTAAGTGGTTTGGTGAGCTTAATTTCATTGTTTTAATTCCTAGGAATTAAGCAGTTAGTCAAATATTCCATGCGTTTCACCGTTTAAGTATAGGAAATTGACCTCAACCTCAGTTTTCTTAATTAGACCACTTAGTCGGTCTCATTTAAACACCCCATACCATGGAACAAACATTGAAAAGATTGGCTACGATGCAACGATTACAGGTTGCAGGTCTTGAATTATTCTATCAAAACGGCTATCACAATACCAGCGTGGACGATATATTAAAGAAGCTGGATCTTTCTAAAGGAGCCTTCTATTATCACTTTAAATCCAAGGAAGAATTCTTTATAAGTATTATTCAAAATCTGATCGTTCAAAGAGTATATAGCGCACTGGTGCAACCTATTGAAGGAAAAGAAGATCCTTTTACTATAATTGAAGAAAGTTTGGATGCCTCTCTGGAAACAGCAGAGCATAATTTCTTTGATAATGGCTTTGTCCTCAGCAACTTCCTTTCTGAAACACAAGGCAAAGATCCGGAGATCAATACCTATTTAAATGATATCCTTAAAATATGGGAGGTAGCACTTATTACTTCGCTTCAAAAGGGCAAATCCGATGGTTATGTCGCCAGACATGTAGATAGTGATGGCGTTGCGGCTTATATAATATCTGCTTATATGGGTATACGCCTACAAATGGCTTGTGGGAATGCTAAAAATCTGAGATACAAATTTATACAGCAGTTACGGATATACTTCAGGTCCCTGGCGCCACAACCGATACATTAGGTAATATGGCCTAAAATCGCCTTAATTTTCGAAATTATAGCATCTTCTGAGATTGTATTGATAGCTTCTTCGTAGCCCGGAGGACAAGCATTTCCATAGATGGATGTTGGAACTTTAGGGAATTTGGCAATATCGGCCAATAAACTGTTTTCTTCTGGTTGGCCATAGGGTGCAAATCCAGCATATGGGTGTGTAATTCCCCATAATGTGAGTGTAGGCACGCCAAATATAGCAGCCAGGTGCCCATTTCCACTATCCATACTCAGCATTAGATCTAAATTACTTATCACATCCAGTTCTTCGGCAAAAGAAACCTTCCCTATTAAGTTATAACAATTTGGAAACTCCTTAGCCCAATGTTCAATGGCGGCTTGTTCTTTATTTCCACCCCCGAAGCAAAGAATTGTACAATTCAATTGGCTAGTTAATCCCTTGATCACATTTTCTAACTTTTCTAAGCTATACATCTTGCCCTCATGGGCTGCAAAAGGGGCAAATCCTAGCAACTTCCCCTTACTATTTGCAATATCAGGGATATTCACTGGCATTGGCCGAGAAGGAAGGGTATGGGTGTTGTTTAAATCAAAATTGAAACCCAGGTCTTCAAAAACCTCTTTATACCGTTTGGCAGTATGCTTTAGAGGTCGCAAGATCTTATTTTCACTGCGCGTTAGTGATCTTTTATCTGCCCGTCCTTTGTTGATTGCCTTGATTTTTACTGAATGAAACCCCAGAAAAAAACGCAAAATCTTAGTTCTTAACACATTATGGAGATCTACAATGGCTTTAGGTTGAAGTTCTCTGATGCTTTTATATAGTCTAAATAGGCCAATAATCCCTTTATGTTCACCTTGAAGCTGCGCTTCTAACACTTGAACACGTGTTAAATTCTTAAAGATCGGGCTGTATTTAGGTCTTGTTACAACGGTAAGTACATGATCTGGATACGCTTTTAAGAATCCCAGGAGAACTGGGGCGGTAAGGGCGACGTCTCCCAGGGCTGAAAATCTCAAAATAACCAGTCTCTTAGTCCGATCGGGCATGTTTGAAGTAGCTTGTCCCACCTGGGCTATTTTTGGCCTCTAAGGACAGGATTGAGCTCATCGTCATTGTACATTTTCATTTGTTTATACACCTTCATGTATTTTTTTCCTTCGGCAATATCCTGTAGTAATTGATCAATAGCCAATGACAAGTCCTGCTCCTGTTGTTCCAGGACCTCTAATTTGGCTTTGCAGCGCTCCTTGTGAGTTGGATCCGCATCGACGCGATCGACCTCTTCCTGCATATGATAGATTTTGAGTGCCAGAATGGATAATCTATCTATGGCCCAAGCCGGACTTTCTGTATTTATGGTGGCTCCTTTTTGTGTCTCAGTTTCCTTGAATTGAGACAAGAAAAAATCGTCGATTATTTCCACTAAATCCGTTCTATTCTGATTGCTATTATCAATCCTGCGCTTTATCTCCAAGGCTTTGGCTGGCTCTATATTGGGGTCACGAATAATATCCTCTAAATGCCATTGTACCGTATCGATCCAGCATTTATTGAACAGTAAATGAGAAATTTCATCCTGTGGATATGGATTGTTAATCGGTTGGTCTACATGATCACCTATGTGATATGTGGCTATGGTTTCCCTAAAAATGGGTAGTGCTAAGGCTGTGAACATAGTGCTAATCTTGGCGTCAAAGATACTTCTTATTTCAGAATCCACTCAGAGACAAAGACCAGGAAAGGTAGGATCACTGAAGCATATAGTAGGATTTCTTTGCCCTTTTTGCGCTTAAAGATCTCAATATAACGCGCGAGGATCACAGCTGTAGGAAAGAATGTCAAAACTACTGGAAAAAATTCTTCTGAAGTTTTTATCAGGGTAATGAAAATAGCAATGATCAAGAAGGCTGATATGAGTCGGATTGAAATAATCCTTCCATGGCCAAAACGCGTTAAATTGATTAAAGCAAAGAGTGTGGCAAGAATTACAAAAGCAATGTAGAGGTTTAGCTTGAGCTGACTTAACCAAAACGAAGAAAGATTAATTTCAGATGATACTGAGAAGACATAGTGTTCCTGCAGGAAATCAACACGGTTAGTCAATACCAACCAACTGCCAGCTATTAATCCTATGGTAAGAAAAGCCACCAGAGGAATTAACCAGTTTTTAATGCTTTTGGGCGCGTAAAAATAGATTGACAAAAAGGCTAGAATCATAAATAATATGGCCCAATCATAGAAAAAGCTGCTGATAATTATCCAAATACTGGCATCGTATACTTTTTGGGGCACATTCTTTAATGTCCGTATGGATAAAAGTCTCCTGGCGG
>JAOTYW010000030.1 GCA_029861705.1 Flavobacteriaceae bacterium | reverse complement strand
CGGCATACATTCTAATCAGATCGGTTTTCCTGGCGGTAAATCTGAAAAGACCGACCTGGATTTTGAACAAACGGCGCTGCGGGAAATGCATGAGGAAGTAGGCGTACCCCCTCAAAAAGTGCATGTCATAAGGTCGTTGACCCGTTTGTATATTCCGCCTTCCAATTTTGAAGTATTTCCTTATATGGGAATGCTCTCCTCTCCCCAGGAATTTACACCGGATACCAGCGAAGTGGAAGCCCTGGTTGAGGTCTCCCTGGCCGATCTAATGGATCCTGAGCGGAAGATCACGCAATCGGTGAACACGTCATACGCGAAAGATGTGCAGGTACCTGCTTTTCATTTAGGCGGTCATGTGGTTTGGGGAGCAACAGCTATGATGCTAAATGAGATCCTGGAACTTTTTCGAAGGGGCCAATAATCGATATTTTGTATGTTTGTAGCCTATGGGTTTGTTTAAGGAAAATCCGTTTGGACATATTCTCTTTCTGAAGTTATGGCTAATCCGAGTTTTGGGTCTGATGACCCATCAACGATACAAAGGCTTTAATAAGCTGGAGATCGAAGGATCAGATATTCTTCGGAACTTACCAGAGACCAATGTCTTATTTATCAGCAACCATCAGACTTATTTTGCTGATGTTGTGGCCATGTTCCACGTTTTTAATGCCAGTCTCAGCGGCAGAAATGATTCCATCAAGAATATAGGGTATCTATGGAAACCTAAACTCAATATTTATTATGTTGCCGCAGCTGAGACAATGAAAAAAAGTCTTTTGACCAAGATACTGGCCTATGTTGGGTCTGTAAGTATTGAACGTACCTGGAGAGCCGATGGGCAAGATGTGAACCGGACTGTGAAAATGAGCGACATTACCAATATAGGCGTGGCTCTGGACGATGGTTGGGTGATTACCTTTCCACAAGGAACAACAACACCCTGGAAACCACTTCGTAAAGGGACGGCCCATATCATTAAAAAATTTAAACCTATTGTTGTACCCGTCGTGATCGATGGCTTTAGAAGATCTTTCGATAAGAAAGGATTACGTATCAAGAAAAAAGGCATCTTACAGTCCATGGTGATCAAAGAACCCCTCCAGTTTGACTATGATAATGAGAGTGTGGATTCTATCATAGAAAAACTGGAATACGCTATTGAACAACACCCTTCTTTTCTTAAAGTGATACCTAAGGAAGTGATAGCTGCCTATGAAGAAGCGCATAAAGAACGCAAGTGGCGGAAAGAGCGTTAGACTTCTAACTTCTTTAATTCCCGGTAATTAGCGCGTAGCCTATTAAGGAGAATTCCATATAACAACCTGTAAAACAGCCATATAAGCGCTACAATTGCAGCAATAACAATGATGATGGTCCCTACTACCATGATCCAGAACAAGGTTTCATTACCGGCATTAGCCGCGGCTTCCTGGATCTGAACACTTTCTTTTCCAAACCGCAGAGATCCATACAGGAACATGCCCAGTGAAACACAAAAGATGGCAATATTGAACCAAACATATTGGGTTACCGTTCGTTTTACCCGAAGTATTGATTTCATCAATTTAGAGGCAGAATCTGTGACTTCTATTTGCTTATAATTCCGGTAGAACATATAAATAAAAAAGACCAGAACGATATAATTTATTATTGTAAGAATAGTTGAAAATTCAAAAATATGCCACTCCTTTTCCAGGGCCAATGAATCCTTATCATAGGATAGCAGATTCAATAAGGCCCAGAAAACAAATTCAATGATGCTGATATAAAAGATCCATTTAACAATGGAGGAAGATTTCTTCCACGTCA
Organism: Flavobacteriaceae bacterium; assembly: GCA_029861705.1. Classification (GTDB taxonomy): domain Bacteria; phylum Bacteroidota; class Bacteroidia; order Flavobacteriales; family Flavobacteriaceae; genus HDS-28. Next base: position 16,276 of record JAOTYW010000030.1, on the reverse strand, counting down.
TTTTATAGAGTTCGTCATAGGAAAGTTTGGGCAATTCCTCCCCTCTGCGTTGCCAATCTTTTTTCAATAGATCCAGTCCGTCCTTCATTTCATCATGGATTAAGTATAGTTCTCAGTTTTGTTTTGATCCGATTCATCTTCACTCTTGCATTTACTTCGGTGATCCCCAGGGTTGAGGAGATCTCTGAATAATCTTTTTCTTCCAGGTACAGGAATACCAGGGCCTTATCAATATCGCCAAGTTGTCTTATGGCATCATACATAAGTTTTAACTGCTGTTCTTCGGTCGGGTCGTATTCATCAGCCTTAATTTTAAAAATGACTGAATCATAATTCTGTGTACTTACCCGTCGCTTGGATTTGCGATAGAGTGTAATGGCGGTATTTAAGGCTACTCTATACATCCAGGTACTGAATTTAGATTCCCCCCTGAATTTTGGATATGCTTTCCATAACTGTATAGTTATTTCCTGGAAAAGATCATTATGTGCATCTTTATCCGAGGTATATAAACTGCAAACCTTATGAACAATGTTCTGGTTTGTCTCCAGTTCGGTCACAAATTGGTGTTCCAGTTCTTTGTTCACTATACAGTTGGTCGTTGTAAAGAATTAGTCTAATTAAGCCGAGTGATGTTACACTAATAGATGATTTTCTATTGCCTATAGTCAAGTGCAGGAGCCCTATCGCCTAATAGTGGGATATACTGAAAATCGGCACCCCGTCGTTCTACAAACTCACTTTTGGCTGCTTTTATTAAATCGGGATTTTTAAAAAGGTCCACGGCAGTTAGTGCCAGGGTCTTTGCAGCGATGATCATTCCTTTATGACCTATGGAAGTGCCTCCTGCCGCTACAGCCTGCCAGCTATGCGCAGGCGTGCCAGGTACCCAGGTGGCCGCACCCATCCCTACGGTTGGAACGGCAAAACTAACATCGCCCACATCGGTTGACCCATAAGCTTTAGCCTCTGTTTTGAAGGGCTGTACGCTTAAAGCTACATCGGTGTTAGCTTCCTCATGACCAAGGCTAACAGCGATCTTGTTCGCGAATTCAAGTTCTTTATCTGTGTAGGTCATACCGCCCACTTTACTTAGGTTATCATGCATTCTCTTTTGAAGGGTGAGATTAGGTAATAATTCATGAACTCCATTGATCATTTCATAATCCATAGTAGTTCCTGTACCCAGGGCAGCCCCCTCTGCCGCCTTAACAATTCGGTCAAATAAATCGATGACTACATCTCTTCGGTTATGTCGTGCATAGTAATACACTTCAGCGAAATCCGGAACAACATTGGGTGCTTTACCGCCTGAAGTGATCACATAGTGAATACGTGCCTTCTCAGGAATATGCTCCCGCATCATATTAACCATGGCATTCATCGCTTCTACACCGTCTAATGCAGAGCGTCCCATCTGAGGAGCTCCGGCTGCATGGGCAGAGATACCATGGAATCGAAATTTTGCAGATTTGTTTGCCAGGGCTGCACCGGCGCTGGCTGCATTCTGTGAAGACGGATGCCAATGCAGGGCTACATCCACATCATCAAATAAGCCTGCACGTACCATGTACACTTTGGCCCCTCCACCTTCTTCTGCAGGACAGCCTATGAGTCGGACTGTTCCTGACGTGCCACTTGAATCCAACCAATTTTTGGCCGCTATGGCTGCGGCAGAAGAGGCAGTTCCAAATAGATGATGGCCGCATGCATGACCGGCATCTTTACCCGCTGATTTTTTCTCAGCTACAGCCTCCTGTGATAATCCCGGTAAGGCATCATATTCAGCAAGGATGGCAATTACGGGCGATCCACTGCCGTATTCGGCAACAAAGGCCGTAGGAATATCAGCTACGCCACTTTGTATGCTAAATCCTTCCTTTTCCAGTGTCTCTTTTAGAAGCGCAGAACTCTTGTATTCTAAATAACCCATCTCTGCTTCGCTCCAAATAGTATGAGCAATTTCGGCATAGACTTCTTTTTTAGAATCTATCTCTTGCATAATATTGGCTGCGTCTGCCTGTGCAGCAACTGAGGAAAATACTAGTATGGTAATGGCTGTAGTCACAAATCTCATAAATTCTTTAAATTTTGATGAAGGATAAATGTAGGGATTGACATGTAAAAGACAAACTAAATGGGCATAGTTCTAAAAGGTATTCACTCTTCCTGGGCCTTTCCACCCCGGATTAGGAGCCATTGAGACAATCCATAGGTCGCCATAATGGCTATATTGCCAAATGGGATTGATTCATTGAATTTGTCCCAGGCCAAAAGCGAATCAGATAACATAAAGAACAAGGCGCCTGCAAGTACAAATTTATAAGAACGCAGCGGAACATAGCCTTTCCGCATAAAAGCTACAGTCACTAATAACCATAGGATTAGCATATATGCGATCACATAAGGCTGGTTTTCTCCTAGTCCGTCCGATATATTCCAAAAGATAAAGATGGCATATGCCGTGACAAGTATAATACCAAGGGGTAAATGCCCGGGTTTAAAATAGCCACGGCGGACAAAGGCTAATATATAACAGATATGAGCCAAAAGAAATACGAACAATCCAAAGAGAAAATAATATTCTGAGTTTGAGATGAACATGAGTAATACATCACCCATCAAAGAAAATATGAGTCCCGCCATGAGGTAATGCTTGAGTCGGGATAAGTCAAACTTTTGCAAGGCAAGCCATATGATAAGGCTCCCAACGATGGCCGGTTTGGTGATATATCGCAACCATGGAAGTTCCGGGAAATGCAAGGCTACTATATCTCCCAGGAGGATCAAAAAAAAGATGATGGTGAATTGTTTGCTCATGCGGATCTTAATTTACATATTTACATCAACTCATATTCTAAGTTCAAAAGTGGCATATCCTGATCAATTCCTGGGGTGAAATTTTTCCAATACACCTTGAAGGTGACTTCTGTCTACATGCATATAGATCTCTGTTGTCGTTATACTTTCATGCCCTAGCATTTGCTGGATCGCCCTGAGATCAGCTCCGTTTTCCAACAGGTGTGTTGCAAAGGAATGTCGGAATGTATGTGGACTAATATTTTTTTGAAGGCCGATTTTTTCTGCAAGTGTTTTGACGATGGTAAAGATCATGGCGCGTGTTAATTGCTTGCCCCTCCGGTTTAGAAAAACAAAATCTTCATGTCCTTTTTGCACCTTGATCCGAGGCCGTACTTCATTACTGTACAACTTGATATATTTAATTGTATGATTTGCAATGGGCACAAAACGCTGCTTATCGCCTTTTCCTGTAACTTTTATAAATCGTTCATCGAAGTATAGATCAGAGAGTCTTAAGTTCACCAATTCGCTTACACGAAGCCCGCATCCGTAAAGAGTCTCCAGGATGGACCGATTGCGTTCCCCTTCAGGGGTGCTGAGGTCTATGGCCTTTATTAGGGCATCAATTTCATCCAGGCTCAAGGTATCTGGTAATTTCCTGCCTAGTTTAGGAGTTTCGATCAACTCCATCGGACTTTCTTTTCTATATCCTTCAAAAACCAGGTAATCAAAAAAACTTCGAAGGCCGGAGATGAGTCGCGCTTGAGATCTTGGATTCAGTTCTTTTGCCATTTCATATACAAATTGCTCGATCTCATCCCGGGAAATGACATCCGGCTTTAGCGGAATAGAATGGGTATTGACATATGTCCTTAATTTCCTTACATCCCTGGTATAATTCGAAATAGAGTGGGCGGCCAATCCCCGTTCTAAACGCAGGTAATGTTCAAAATCCTGTATGGCAGCATCCCATTTCACAATCTAAAGATACCGTTTATTCATTTTGGACCGATCCCGATTTTAATCTGGCACTACCTTTGCTTACGAAAGATTAGTACATTTGAATAACACCTTAAAGCGAACACTATTATGAAAAAATCACACGTACTTCTGATCTGCGCCGTCCTCGGATGGCAATTGGGCACTGCTCAGGGAGTAAATTTTGGAATCACCGGCGGATTATTAAATACTGATGCAAAAATTGACATTTCCGTTTTTAATTTCTCATTGGCAGAATTAGATGCTGTTAATAATACAGGGTTTTATATAGGGGTACTCGTCGATATTGAGGCTGCGCCTAATTTTCATATTCAACCAGAAATAACCTATGGGAGCGCAGAAGATCTATCTTTTATCTTTGTGCCCATAATGATGAAGTATTATGTCATTCCAAAATTGAATTTACAACTGGGACCTCAGTTCAACTTTTCTTCTGAACTGGGCGATATCAAGCAGGCTATTAGGGATATAGAAGGTGTTATAGGAACGAATGGCGATCTTGATGACGTATTAAATTCGACAGCAATTGACCTGGGCTTTGGTGCCGGCTTTGATTTTACTAAGAAATTACGCGCACAGGCACGCTATGCGCTACCGTTAACAGATATCTATGACGGACCTCTTGGCGGCTCATTGGATATTAAGAATAGCAGCTTTCAAATAGGGCTTGCCTATATGTTTTAATATGAAGCTTATCATTATTAATGGTCCTAACCTGAACCTTCTGGGGTCCAGGGAACCTGATATTTATGGAGGACAGTCCTTTGAAGATTTTTTCGTGGGCCTTAGCTCGAAGTATCCTCAGCTTGAGTTGAGCTATTATCAATCGAATATTGAAGGAGAATTGATCAGTAAGATCCAGGAAGTGGGTTTTGATCACGATGGTATCATCCTTAACGCAGCAGCCTATACACATACATCCGTAGGTATTGGCGATGCGGTAAAAGCCGTGGAAACGCCTGTTGTTGAAGTACACATTTCCAATACATTTGCTCGTGAAGAATTCCGGCATCAATCCCATATTTCGGCAGGAGCCAAAGGGGTGATTCTGGGATTTGGCTTGCAGAGCTACCACTTAGCCATCCAGAGCTTTCTTGACAGCTAAAGGCTTCAAGACTTTTTCATCCAGGTAAAATGTTCCGAAGGGAAGCAGCGCAGCTACGATAAGCCATATCATTTTGCGAAATTTCCATTTTCGTTCCATGGCAAACGTCACGGCTATGGCTACATATATAATAAAGAGGCCTCCGTGTGCATAACCAATTACCTTATTGGGTTCTCCCAAACCTGCCATATATTTTAAGGGCATGCTGATAACAAATAATGCTAAATAAGAAATGCCTTCCAGGATGGCAACGATGCGAAAGAGTAATAGCATAATTATAAATGGATCACTTCGTCATAGGCGTCGGCAACGGCTTCCATAACGGCTTCACTCATAGTAGGGTGAGGGTGAACCGCCTTAAGGATCTCATGTCCGGTTGTCTCCAGCTTTCTGCCAACAACGGCTTCAGCGATCATATCAGTGACCCCGGCCCCGATCATGTGGCAGCCCAGCCATTCTCCGTATTTGGCATCAAAGATCACTTTTACAAAGCCATCCGAATTACCCGAAGCTTGAGCCTTCCCGCTAGCCGAAAATGGAAATTTCCCCACTTTTATATCCAGGCCTTTATCTTTTGCCTGCTTTTCCGTCAGTCCTACTGAGGCGATCTCAGGCATGCAATAGGTACATCCTGGAATATTGCCATAATCCAAAGGCTCTACATGCATACCTGCAAGTTTTTCAACACAGAGAATTCCTTCGGCTGAAGCAACATGAGCAAGGGCCTGGCCAGGGGTCACGTCACCAATGGCGTAGTAACCGGCTATATTTGTTTCGTAATAATCATTTACCAGGATCTTATCGCGGTCTGTCTTGATCCCAACCGCTTCGAGGCCAATATTTTCAATATTCGTTTTAATTCCTACAGCAGATAATACCATGTCTGCTTCCAATTCTTTATCCCCTTTATCTGTTTTTACCGTGGCGATAATACCATCCCCTGAAGTATCTACTGCAGTGACTTCAGAAGAGGTCATGATCTTGATTCCCTGCTTTTTAAGACTGCGTTCTAACTGCTTTGATACTTCTTCATCTTCTACAGGTACTACATTGGGCAGGAATTCTACAACGGTCACTTCTGTCCCCATGGCATTGTAGAAATAAGCAAATTCAATACCGATGGCCCCACTACCAACTACAATAAGCGATTTGGGTTGCTTTTCTAGTGTCATGGCCTCTCTGTAGCCTATGATCTTTTTGCCATCCTGTGGCAAGCTGGGTAATTCTCTGCTGCGCGCTCCGGTAGCAACAATAATATGCTTGGCCTGGTGCTCAGTAACCTTGTCTGTCTTATCCTTAACCGAGATCTTTTTTCCCGGCATCAAGGTTCCATAGCCTTCCAGGACATCTATCTTATTCTTTTTCATCAGAAAGTTAACCCCTTTGCTCATGCCGGCGGCTACATTCCTGCTTCTTGAGACAACAGCATTGAAATCCTTGTCGACTTCCTTAACCTTTAATCCGTAGTCCTCAGCATGTTGTAAGTATTCAAATACCTGCGCCGATTTAAGAAGGGCTTTTGTAGGGATACACCCCCAATTCAGGCAAACACCACCGAGGTTTTCCTTTTCTACAATCGCTGTTTTAAATCCTAATTGAGAAGCCCTGATGGCTGTCACATACCCACCTGGACCGCTGCCCAGGACAATGATATCGTAAGAACTCATTTGCCTATGATTTTTGTTGTTTTATGCGGAGGCAAAGGTACAAAACCAAACGAAACAGAAAGGGGGTTTTTAGGCAGTGCCTATCCTCTGAGATTTTCTATTTTGAATTGAAGTAGTTCTTGTTAAATTCTTCTGATTTCCCTTTGGGGATAGAAAGGGAAGTCCATTGCTCTCCCTTGATCGATTTCCCCAGATAAACGATCTGACCAACGTGGCTTGCATAATGTCCTAATTGGCGGTGGACTGCTTGTATGATTGAATGAGGTTCTTTTCTGATCCTGACAGTATTCGTAAAATTAGACTCGTTTATTGCTTCCAGGGCATCAAAGACACATTGCCATCCGGCAGACCAGGCTTCTTCAATTTGCGCTTTGTCGGAAAGAGGCTTTTCGAATTCTGAATCCCGGTTGCGCCATGTCTTCTCTCCGTCTTCTTCCAAAAAGTTGGTCCAGCGACTCCTCATATTACCTTCCAGGTGCTTAACGATCTGTGCAATTGAGTTATCTGCTGCGTGAAAAGTATGTTGGAGTTCTTCTTCTGTGAGCTGTTCAAATGTCTTTTCTCCCAGGGTTTTGTAGCGCTCAAATTCGCGAAGTGCACTGGCCATAAATTCCCTGGAAATAGTCTTAGGCGCGTCCACTATTCCTGTGTATCAGGCACAAAGGTGAGTGCCGCACCATTAATACAATGACGTTTGCCCGTCGTTTCACCGGGACCATCGTCAAATACGTGTCCTAAATGTCCACCACAGACTGCACAGTGTTCCTCCGTTCTGGGAGTTCCGATCTTATGATCTACATCAAAGGCTACATTGCCCTTGATCTCCCTGTCGAAACTTGGCCAGCCTGTTCCTGAATCAAACTTATGTTCACTTTTAAAAAGCGGTGTTCCACATCCGGCACAGGCATAGACGCCTTTCTCCTTGTTATATAATAGCTCACTGGAGCCGGGATTTTCGGTACCGGCCTTACGCAATACGTAGTATTGCATTTTCGTAAGTTCCTTTTGCCATTCTGCGTCTGTTTTGACAACGGCGTAAACAGCTTCTTCTTTTTCAGAAGCTGTGTCTGCAGTTTCTTTCTTTTGGGAATTACCCTGGCAACCAATGAACAGGAATGCCAGTAGTATTGTGGTAGTACGGATCATGCTTTTATTTTTCTAAGTCGCTCTTGTGAGTCGAACTTTACAAAAATAAAACACCTCCCATGAAAATGGAAGGTGTTTTCAGATTAATCAAGGGATTGACGTGATATCAAATCCTTGTCAATTTGGAGCTTCGTCATCACAGCATCCAGGTTAGTAGGATCAAATGTTTCGTCCTTGCCGAATTCTGCAGGTAATATGGCTACGCGGAATATTTGGTTATCCGTATCCGCAGCACCTAAAGTACTTAAGTCAAAATCGGATTCCAGGAAAATGCTGACATCAAAAAATGTATGATCAAAATTATATTGTAAAATACCCTGATCGAGTAAGCGTGTTTGTGGAAGGAGTCTCCAGACGTCTACAAATTCTCCATCTGTGTCTTCAAACTGTTCCCATAAGATATAGACTAAAACTATATCGGATTCAAAAACCTCTACTTCTAAGGGGAATTCATAAAATAAGACATATTCGTTTTCAGAGGAAAAAGTGCCTTCAATTTCAAGGACTTTCCCCAAAACGGTAATACCGTCCTGGCCATCTATACCATCAAAGCCATCAAAACCAGGAGGTCCTGGAGGTCCTGCAGGACCTTCACAAGAAAGAAATAGCAGGCCTGTAATCGCAAATAATAATAAACTGATCTTTTTCATTGTTGTTGTTGTTTTAATGTTAGGGACCTTTTGGGGAGAAGGCCTTAAATTTCATTTGGCTAACTTGTTTCAAAAAGCGTTCCAAAATTTAATCGCAGCGATTAAATCTAGTGGTAAAAACCCTGATTTCCATGCGAAAGTTCACTAATATTGCACCAAATTTCAGCTGATGGCGAAAGTGATCGTACATTCTCTTTTTACGGATTTTGACATCCAACTTTTTAAAGCCGGTACACATTATAGGCTTTATGAAAAGATGGGCTCGCATCCTTTGGAACTAAAGGGTCAAAAGGGAACCTATTTTGCTGTTTGGGCACCTTCGGCAAAAAGTGTTTCGGTAATTGGGGATTTCAATTTCTGGAAAGATGGGGAGCACCCCCTGAATGTTCGATGGGATGAAAGTGGTATCTGGGAAGGATTTATTCCTGATGTGCATGCCGGTGATACTTATAAATACAGTATCAATTCTCATCACGATAATATTAGAACTGAAAAGGCAGATCCTTATGGCCGATTATGTGAATTACCCCCTCGCACGGCTTCTGTGATTTGGGAAGATTCCTATAAATGGAAAGATAAAGCCTGGCTGAGCTATCGGAAAGATAAAAATGGCCTGGATAAACCCTATGCTGTTTATGAAATGCATGTGGGTTCATGGAAGCGTAATGAGGATAACGAATTCATGTCATATCGGGATCTTGCTGCGGATCTTGTTCCCTACATCAAAGAAATGGGATTTACGCATGTTGAATTTATGCCGATTATGGAATATCCCTTTGACCCCTCCTGGGGCTATCAACTCACAGGGTACTTTGCACCCTCTTCCAGATTTGGCACTCCTTCGGACTTAAAATTTTTGATAGACAGCTTACATCAAAATGATATTGGCGTTATTTTGGACTGGGTACCATCTCATTTTCCAAATGATGCTCATGGTCTTGGATATTTTGACGGCTCGCATTTATATGAGCATCCCGATACAAGAAAGGGTTACCATCCTGATTGGAAAAGCCTGATCTTTAATTATGGTCGCAATGAAGTTCGCGCTTTTCTGATCTCCAATGCCTTGTATTGGTTTGATCAGTACCATGTAGACGGACTTAGGGTAGACGCCGTTGCCTCTATGCTTTATTTAGACTACTCCCGGGAAGAAGGGGAATGGGAACCCAATATTTACGGTAATAATGAAAATCTTGAAGCGATCTCTTTTATTAAAGAGTTCAACAGCCAGGTGTATTCAAATTATGAAGGCGTCCAGACCATTGCCGAAGAATCTACTGCCTTTGGGGGCGTTACTCGTCCGGTAGAGATGGGCGGACTTGGATTCGGGATGAAATGGATGATGGGTTGGATGCATGATACGCTCGAATATTTTAAGAAAGATACGGTGTACAGGAACCATCATCAAAACGACCTGACCTTCAGCATGACCTATGCTTTTACTGAGAATTTTATGTTACCCTTTTCACATGATGAGGTTGTCTATGGGAAACAATCCCTGTTGAATAAAATGCCGGGCGACGAATGGCAAAAATTTGCCAATCTCCGTCTGTTGTTTGGCTATATGTACACACACCCCGGAGCCAATCTATTGTTTATGGGAGCAGAATTTGGTCAATCTGCTGAATGGAACTTTCAACATTCCCTGGATTGGCATTTGCTACAATATGAGGTGCATAGTGGAGTACAGACATTTATGAAAGATCTAAATCGTTGTTATACATCAAGTCCTGCCTTATACGAAAAACAGTTTAGTCAGGAAGGTTTCCAATGGATCAGTTATGAAGACCATGACAATTGTGTCTTAGCGTATATCCGAAAAGGGCATGACACAAAAAATGACTTGCTCGTTCTGTGTAATTTTACACCTGTCCTTAGGAAATCTTACAAAATTGGGGTCCCATCAAATAAAAAGTATTCCCTGGTACTGAATTCTGACGATAGTAAATATGGGGGTAGTGGTCAAAAGCCAGCCCAGCTAAAAGTAAGTAAGCAGGCGGCTCACGGTTTTAAACAATCAATGAGTATAGATATCCCGCCCCTGTCCGTGCTTATCATCGGATAACTTCTTGAAAAGTAAATTAAAAAGTTGGTAAGTCTATTTTTGTATGTGCGCTCAATACCTTTTTTTTGTGTGGCGTAAAAATCAACCTATATGATCACTAATACAGAACTGGAACACAAAGGGAATCTATTTCCCCATCAGGTCGTTTCTTTTTCACAAGACGCAGATACTTTGTTCTTTACTACAGAGAACGGAGTGATCCTGGAATTGACAGTCATCCGCAACAGTGCCTTTAGATTTCGCTATGCAACAGACTTGATGTTTCAACCCGATTTTTCTTATGCCATCAGTCCGAATGCAACAAGAGGTTACAATCAGCTCGATTGCACAGAGACGAAAGATCATTATGAGATTCGCACAAGCAAGTTGGTCGTACAGATTTCCAAGAAGAATTTGAAAGTTAAGATCCTGGATATTGAAGGGAATGTGATCAATGAAGATGAACTTGGATTTCATTGGGAAGAGAATCGAACCTATGGGGGTAACCTGGTAAAAATGAGCAAGGTCACCCAGAATTCTGAAAGTTTTTACGGTCTAGGCGATAAGGCGACGCATTCCAACTTAAAAGGAAAACGTCTCAATAATTGGGTAACGGATCAATACGCTTTTGGTAAAGACCAGGATCCGTTGTATAAAGCCATTCCCTATTTTATCGGATTACATAACAACATTGCATACGGGATCTTTTTTGACAACAGTTTCCGCACGTTTTTTGACTTTGCGCATGAACGCAGAAGCACGACCAGCTTTTGGGCCGATGGAGGAGAAATGAACTATTATTTCTTCTACGGGCCTGAAATGTCGCGCGTTGTCAGATCCTATACTGACCTGACCGGAACTCCGGAACTTCCACCTTTATGGGCCCTGGGCTATCATCAATCCAAGTGGAGCTATTTTCCAGAGAGCCGTGTTAAGGAGATCGCTCAGAAATTCCGCGATTTGAAGATCCCTTGTGATGCTCTTTATTTAGACATCGATTATATGGATGGATTTAGGTGCTTTACCTGGGATAAGGATAAATTCCCGGATCCAAAACGGATGATCAAAGAGCTATACGACGATGGTTTTAAAACAGTTGCCATGATCGATCCGGGGATCAAAGAAGACCGCGATTATTGGGTGTACAAAGAAGCCCTGGAAAATGACTATTTCTGCAAGCGTGCTGATGGTCCGTTGATGCGTGGAAAAGTGTGGCCTGGCGTGTGCAGTTTTCCGGATTTCACCAATCCGAAAGTGCGGGAATGGTGGAGTAAACTCTATAAAGGCCTAATTGCTGAAGACGGGGTTCATGCCATTTGGAATGATATGAATGAACCAGCCGTCATGGAAGTGCCTTCCAAAACCGCACCCTTGGATACGCGACATGATTATGACGGACATCCATGCAGTCACCGGAAAGCACATAATATCTACGGGACGCAAATGGTTCGTGCGACTTATGAAGGTGTGAAAAAATATGTATACCCTAAGCGCCCATTTGTTATTACCAGAGCGGCCTATTCAGGAGCGCAGCGATTTAGTTGCACATGGACAGGCGATAATGTGGCTACCTGGGAACATCTTTGGATCGCAAATGTGCAGGTGCAACGCATGTGTATGAGCGGTTTCTCATTCGTGGGTTCGGATATTGGAGGCTTTGCAGAACAGCCTAATGGAGAATTATTTGCCCGATGGGTGCAGCTTGGGATCTTTCATCCGTTTTTACGTGTGCACTCCAGTGGAGATCACGGAGATCAGGAGCCCTGGTCATTTGATCCGGAAGTGACCGATATCGTTCGAAAATTCATCGAACTCAGATATCAGCTTCTCCCTTACCTCTATACGGCCTTTTGGCACTATGTAGAGAAAGGAGTCCCTATGATCAAATCTCTGGTATATGTAGACCAGGAAGATCCGCAAACGCATTTCAGGACAGATGAATTTATCTGTGGCGATCATATTTTGGTCTGTCCGATACAGGAAGCAAATGCCAAGGGAAGGCGAATGTATATTCCTAAAGGAAAATGGCACAACTTTTGGACAGGTGAGGTCATTGAAGGTGGGTTAGAACGATGGGTAGTTGCAGATATTGACAGAATCCCCATTTTCATTAAAGCTGGGGCTATGATCCCTAAATACCCCGTCCAGCAGTATGTTGGTGAGAAAACTTTCGATGTCTTGACAGTGGACGTGTATTTTGCCCTGGGATCTGAACAGAGTACATTATATGAAGATGCCCATGAGGGATACGATTATAAGAAAGGGGATTTTAGTGTACGCAATTTCAAGCTTCAGGGGAAAAAGAACGCCTTGATCATTCAGCAGTTCAAAGATGGAGCATATATAACGCCTTATAAGACGCTGGATTTGCATTTAATAGGCTTGCCTTTTAAGATCGAAAAAATTGAAGTGGACAATGTTGAAGTACCCCTGGAAAAAGTGAAATTGAACGGCGATAATAACATCGAGATCAGCAAGGATTTCACCCAGTTGCACATCATTGGAAAATAATTTTTTTCGTACATTACGGAAATACAAACACTAACATTATGAATATGCGTAAACTCTTATTAGGAGTCATTTTACTGCTGCTTGTAGCTGCCTGTAAGGTGAACCCTTTTACTGGGAAAAAAATGTTGAATTTTTACCCGAACAGCCAGATCTTTCCTATGGCTTTTGCCCAATACGATCAGTTTCTGGGAGAAAATAAAGTTATCGAAGGCACGGCAGAAGCTGTGATGATCTCGCGAGTAGGGCAACGAATAGCCACTTCTGCTGAAAGATGGCTTAGTGCTAATGGCTATCCGGGATATTTAAAAGACTATCAATGGGAATATAATCTCGTTAATGATGAAACAGTCAATGCCTGGTGTATGCCCGGAGGAAAGATTGTTTTTTATACAGGCATTCTTCCAATTACACAAACTGAAACCGGAGTTGCAGTAGTTATGGGCCATGAAGTGGCACATGCACTTGCAGATCACGGGGCGCAACGAATGAGTGCAGCAACCGTTCAGCAATTAGGTGCTGTCGCAGGAAATGTTGCGATTAAGGATCCTCAAAAACGCAATATGTTTAACCAGGCATATGGCCTGGGGTCTACTGTCGGGCTAATGTTGCCTTTTAGCAGAAGTCACGAAACGGAAGCCGACAGAATTGGACTTCAGATCATGGCGATTGCGGGGTACAATCCGGATGAGGCAGCAGAATTGTGGCGAAGAATGAAGGCTAATGCCGGGAATCAGGCGCCGCCGGAATTTTTAAGCACGCATCCCTCAAACGATACACGAATTGCGAATCTCACTGCATGGTCTCCCTTGGCCAAGGAAGAGGCTCGTAAGTTTGGCGTTCAGACTTTTCAATAAATCGACACGCCCAAATAGGGCTATTTAATTGTATATTCGAAGCTGTACCATAGAAGGTACAGCTTTTTTTTATGGCACATTTGATCCCCTTGAAAGGAAGTAAAAAATTGCTTAATGCCTGGGCATTTTACGATTGGGCCAACTCCGTTTATAGCCTGGTCATTGCTTCGGCTATTTTCCCCATATTTTATGGACTGCTCTTCCGGACTGCCGGAATAGAAACAGTATCCATTTTCGGAGGCGAAATTGCCCGAGCTCCCCTTATAAGCTATGTCACTTCTGCCGCCTTCTTTTGTATCGCCATTATAACACCCCTGATCTCCGGTATTGCAGACTATATGGGGAACAAGAAAGTGTTTATGAAATTCTTTTGTTACCTGGGAGGCGTGTCGTGCATGGGATTGTATTGGTTTTCCCTGGAACATATTTACCTGGGCTTGATATGTTATTTTTTTGGTCTGGTTGGCTTTTGGGTCAGCTTTGCTATTAACAATTCCTATTTACCCGATATCGCCTATCCGGATCAGCAAGATGCTATTAGTGCCAAAGGGTTTTCCATGGGCTATGTGGGAAGCGTTTTATTGCTGCTTTTTAATCTTGCCATGGTCATGAAACCGGAGATCTTTGGTATTGCAGATTCCCCTGATGTGCCTGCAGAAATGAAGGCCATGCGGTATTCCTTTGTTTCGGTTGGAATCTGGTGGATCCTTTTTAGTCAGTATACATTTTATTATTTGCCAAAAGGGAATAAGCGGGAAGGAGATAGGTCACGCATCATCTTAAATGGGTTTAAAGAATTGCGCAAGGTATGGCATCAATTAGGCCAGGAAACCAGGCTTAAACGGTATTTGGGGGCATTCTTTGTCTATAGCATGGCTGTACAGACCATTATGCTCATTGCTGCATTTTTTGGGGAAGAGGAGATCGCATGGAGCACAGATACTGAGAGAACGACCGGACTTATTGTAAGTATCATGGTCATTCAATTAGTGGCAATAATTGGCGCGACGCTCACGGCTAAAGCCTCAGGGAGATTTGGCAACATCCGGACCTTGATCGTTATTAATCTTTTATGGATCCTGATATGCATCTATGCGTATTTCTTGCAAACACCTATTCAATTTTATATTGCTGCCGGATGTGTTGGGATGGTGATGGGAGGGATTCAATCCTTATCTCGTTCTACTTATTCTAAATTCATACCGGAGACCATAGATACTACTTCCTTCTTTAGTTTTTACGATGTCTCAGAGAAGATCGGCATTATAATAGGAACCTTCTTGTACGGCATAGTCGCCCAATTCACAGGTAGTATGCGAAATGCTACGATTTTTTTGGGCATTTTCTTCCTTCTTGGGGTATTCTTATTGTTTCGTGTACCAAAAAAACCCCATCAGGCTGCAGAGGCAACCTGACGAGGTTAATTGAAGTGTAGTTATTTTCTAGTTCGTTTTTGTAATATCTCCCGAACCTGATGTTTTGCTTTGAACTTTTGGATTTCCGCGATAATAAATATCCCCGGAACCCGATACTTTTGCATATAGATTTTCGGTAGCAGTAACTTTAATATCAGCCGAACCGGAAACGTTGGCATTTACATTCTTCGCCTTCAACTCGTATGCTTTAACATCGCCTGAGCCTGAGATAGAGATATCCAGGTCATTGGCAGTGCCTTTAAGATTAATATCTCCAGATCCTGATAATGATACATCCAGATCGTTAGCATCAATATCCAGGGTTATATCACCAGAACCAGACATACTGGCCTTAAAAATATCTGCATTTAAAGCTGTTTTGCCGACAATATCGCCTGAGCCTGACAAGGAAACGTCCCGGATCTCTTTCACAGGAACCGTGACTTCGATACCACCGCTTTTCCAGCTGGAAGGGGAAAGGTAATATCCTTTTTTAGGTTTGATAACGAGTTTGTCATTCCTCACTTCGGTTATCAGGTATTCCAATAGATTTTCCTCGCCTTTGATGGTAATGTTACCTTCATTACCGCTAACCAAATTCACATCGAACCATCCGGATACGGCTACACCGTCATAGTCATCGGTAGACCTTTCAACGGTGACCACTTTTCCATTTCCTTTAATTTTCTTGCCCCATTGTGCATAGGTGGTGAAGCTCAAGCATAAGGCCGCAAAAAGTATTATATAATTTTTCATCACTTTAGTATTTAATAATTAATTTTTATAAAAAGATACACCGCCGTATTCACTGCTGATATAGACTGATTTGCCTGAACCAGCCTGGCCGTAATAGCCTTTGTAATAGCGTTCGCTGTTTTTTTCCTTGCTGATATTGAACTCAAAATCGTCTTTTCCTTTTACACTGGAGTGTTCTGTTGTGATCTCAAAATCAAAATAATAGCCAGGATCATATCCGATCTTTATCCCTGTGTAATCGGTGCTTATATTCACATTTCCGGCTTCCGGTGTCAGCTTATCGATCTTTACCGAACCATAATCTGCGTTGATATCTACATTCCCAAA
>JAOTYW010000202.1 GCA_029861705.1 Flavobacteriaceae bacterium | reverse complement strand
TCCTCATTGCGATAACGGTAATAGGTGCCAAAGCCCTCGCTTCCCAATGATTCGGACAAGCCTCCGATGCTAGAGTAGCCATCATTGTTCAATAAAACGATGGTCAATTTTTGTCGTTCCTGGATTGAAGAAACTATTTCTTGCGACATCATAAGATAACTGCCATCGCCCACCAACACATATACCTCACTATCGGGACTTGCCATTTTAGCGCCCAATCCACCGGCGATTTCGTAACCCATACAAGAATAGCCATATTCCAAATGGAAGCCCTTGGAGTTTTTGGTACGCCATAACTTGTGGAGGTCTCCGGGAAGGCTTCCGGCAGCACAGACCATAATATCTTTGGCATCTGAAAAACTGTTTACGGCTCCGATAACCTCGCCCTGAAAAGCAGGCGTATCATTCTTTTGAGCGTAGATCTGAGAAACAAGGACATCCCAGCTTTTGTTCAATTCTTCTATTTTCTGCCGGTATTCAACTGGTACTTCGAATTTGGAGAGTCCTTTGTCGATAGCTTCAAGAATCGCTTTGGCATCACCTACTAAAGGCAAGGCTCCAAGTTTAAAGGAGTCGAATTCTGTAATATTTATATTGATAAACTTTACTTTAGGATTTTGAAAGGCCGATTTTGAGATAGTGGTAAAGTCACTATACCGTGTTCCCAAACCGATGACAAGATCAGCCTCTTTTGCAATCTCAATCGCTCCTGGGGTACCAGTTACGCCAGCAGCTCCTAAATTTTGAGGTTCATCATAATTCAAAGAACCTTTGCCTGCGAAAGTTTCCGTCACTGCTATGCCCGTTCTGTTGACCAGTTTTTTTAAAATTTCTGTAGCACCACTGTAGATTGTTCCACCACCTGAAACAATCAAAGGCTTCTTACTATTTTTTATTTGGGCGATGGCTTTCTCCATCAGGGTTTGATCTGCCATTGTTCTACCAATGTGCCAGACGCGCTTTTGGAACATTACAACAGGAAAATCGAAAGCTTCTGCTTGCACATCTTGGGGAATACTCAAAGTAACGGCCCCAGTTTCTTCCTGTGAGGTCAATACACGCATGACTTCGGGTAGGGAAGTAATCAATTGTTCGGGGCGATTGATACGGTCCCAATATTTAGATACAGGCTTGAAACAATCATTTACCGATATGTCTTGCGTCGATATGGATTCCAATTGTTGCAGAACGGGAGCAACGTGCCGTGTTGCAAAAATATCTCCCGGAATCAGTAATACCGGAATCCGATTAATTGTGGCCGCCGCTGCACCAGTTACCATATTGGTCGCTCCAGGACCAATAGATGAGGTGCAAATAAAGGCCTGCAAACGGTTTTTCACTTTGGCAAAGGCGGCTGCCGTATGTACCATGCCCTGCTCATTTCTGGCCATATAAAAAGGGAAATCGGGATTTTGATGCAATGCTTGTCCAATACCAGCGACATTACCATGACCGAGAATTCCAAAACAACCTGCAAAGAATTTGTTTTGGACACCATCACGTTCTACATACTGGTTTTTTAGATATTCGATAGTGGCTTGGGCCACGGTTAGTCTTTTCGTATCCATTTTATTCAAAATTTAAAATCCGCCGTTTTTTTCAATAATCTCCAAAGATTCCCTCAAAGTCGGCATAAAATTGGCACATCCTTTTTGAGTCACTACATGTGCCCCACTGGCGTTGCCCATTCGGCATGATTTGTACAAATCCCACTCTTGCAATACTCCATAGAGAAATCCGCTGGCAAACGCGTCGCCCGCCCCAAGGATATTTAATATATCTACAGGAAATCCGGGTACATTTTGTCTTGAACCATCTCTCTTATAGATGCTTGCGCCTTCTTTTCCCCTTTTAACTATTAAGGTTTCAATACCCGTGGATAATAAGCGCTTAATGGATTCATCGATATCACCTTTGATAACAGGAGCAGATATTTGTTGATCTTTTATGGTCACCTGAGATGCATTTTCCAAGGTCGCGGCCAAGATTTCTTCCTCGGTACCAATAGCAATTTTCACCTTTGGTAACACCGCACGCATCGTAATTCCATAAGCCCGGTAATCATGCCATTGGTCAGCTCTGAAATCCAAATCAAGAATTACCTGAACATTGTTTTTATTGGCTATTTCAGCGGCGTAAAAAGTGGCACTTCTTGAAGGTTCCATATTCATTGCCGTACCGTTGATCAATAAAATACGATACTCTGGAATGTTGGCTTTGTCAACATCATCGATGTCGATTTGGCTATCGGCAGCATTATCTCTATAAAATACCAATGGAAATTTATCTGGAGGTTCTATACCCAGGACAACAGCACTACTTCGGGCAGCATTCTTAACCGGAATAGCTTGTGTATTAACTCCTTCTTTATTCAAGAAATTAACAATAAACTCCCCTACTTTATCATTTCCTACAGCGGTTAGTAGACCAGCAGTGGCCCCCAAGCGCGCACATCCAACTGCAATGTTCAAGGGAGAGCCACCAACAAAGGCATCGAATCCCCGTATGTCATTAAAAGCGGAACCGATATTTTGCGAATACAAATCGATAGATGATCTACCGAAGGTAATAACGTCATATTTTTTATGTCCCATGCGTGGTTTTTAAACTTGGTTCATTTCGGCAGTTACCAAGGGCAGCCTTTTATCTTGTGAGGTCCACGAATCGTAAATCCATTCATGATCGGGATCCGTGGTATTGGCCAGACATTGATCCGTACCTGCCAAAAAATTAAGGTAGTAACAATGATAACCATGCTCCGCCACAACGGGATGAAATCCTCTGGGTATCATTACTACATCATTGTGCCGCGGTCTTTCAATTTCATCCAACGATCGATCTTTAGTGTATATCTGTTGAATGGCATAGGCTTCCGGTTTTTGAAATTTATAGAAATAGGTTTCTTCCTGGATGGGTTCTATAACGGTGCCATCTTCCGCAAGGATACGTTCGTCGTGCTTATGTGCAGGAAAGGAACTCCAATTTCCCGAGGGAGTATAGACTTCCCTTACCACAATACTGTGACATCCGAAGCCGGGTGGTACTAAATCGTTGAACTGCCGGGTGGCATTGTCCCCTCCAAAAATAACCACAGGAGTCTCTTCTGGAGTAACGAATTTTGCTTCGTAATCCCCTTCCGATTTGCACCAGCCATAGGCGATATCCAAATTATCACTCGTTGCCGTTAAGGTAAATTTTGTCCCGCTGGGTAAGTATAATGTATGTGCAATTCCGTTAAATACGTTTGTCCGCCCGTTATGGGTTTCCCAGTTTCCTTTGTCACTTTCCACCTTGAAATTTCCACTCAATAGCACAATGACCAATTCATTATCCTGGGTGTCCCATTCCCACGTTTCATTTAAACCCATTTCCCTGGCTTCAAAACTTAGGTACTCCCAGTTTGCCGATTCTGGGGTAATACAATGGTATACGTCCGATTCGGTTTTTGGCTTAACAACTAATGAAGATTCTGTGCTCATATTGTTAAATATTAAATGAATTCACTTGCTTTACCTGCAGCATCCAAAAGGCGGTACTTTACCTACATGGATGCTTCGTAGGCTTCAATATATGTTTTTCCCGTGATTATCGGGTCAATAAGTTCTGGGCTATACTTAAAGAATTTGCAATGTCTCCGTGTCCATAACAATCTGTTGTTGGTGTCAATATTTATTTAGCAAACAGCATATTATGCCAGTTTTACAATTTCTTCGGATGCCGCCCCCGGCTTCACTTTCGGTCAATCTTCATATGGCTCGAACTATCCCATTGATTTACTCTTCATATACTGCGGATCCTCGGTGGAGAACTATTGTAAAATTAGGAAGTCGCTTTGGTATTTCCTCCAAAATATCGAGCTGTATACTCTGACTGTCTGATAACTTATAGGCTTCGTGACTGGTACCCACCGCTATTCTAAAATAAAAAAGCCTCTCTAAAATGAGAGGCTTTCTTTTGTACAGGCGGAGAGACTCGAACTCTCACACCTTTCGGCACTAGATCCTAAATCTAGCGTGTCTACCAATTCCACCACGCCTGCAACTTTTCAATATGTTTGGCGTGTCTTCCAACCTGCCTGCCGGCAGGCAGGTTCCACCACCCCTGCAACTATATCCTTATCTGAATAAGGCTGACAAAGATAAGGCAAAATATAATTTCTGTAAAGCTCATTTCAATTTTATACGCCCCTTTTTGTACTTTTAAACTTTCACCAAAAAACTTTCAATGGATACCCTGAAAAACTATATTGATGCGCATAAAGACCGATTTATTTCAGAATTGATCGAACTCCTTAAAATTCCATCTATCAGCGCCGATTCTGCTTTTTCACAAGATGTGGTTGATACTGCACATGCTGTAGCAAAAGCTTTGGAAGATGCAGGATGCCCGCACGTAGAAATTTGCGAAACCAATGGATATCCTATTGTTTATGGTGAATTTAACGTAGACCCGGCGCTACCTACTGTGTTAGTTTATGGACATTATGATGTACAACCGCCGGATCCACTAGAGTTATGGGAATCGCCACCTTTTGAGCCCGTAATTAAAAAGAACTCCACGCATCCGGATGGGGCCATTTACGCAAGGGGTGCAAGTGATGACAAAGGACAAGTCTATATGCACATCAAAGCTTTGGAATATATGACTGCACATCATACCCTGCCATGTAATATGAAATTTATGATCGAGGGGGAAGAGGAAGTTGGAAGTGATAATCTGTCCACTTTCGTCAAGGAAAACAGGCAAAAATTAACGAATGATGTGATCCTCATCTCAGATACAGGGATGATAGCAAATGATGTTCCCTCTATCACAACCGGATTACGCGGACTAAGTTATATGGAAGTTGAAATTACCGGGCCCAACAGGGACTTGCACTCCGGATTGTATGGAGGAGCTGTCGCCAATCCG
>JAOTYW010000029.1 GCA_029861705.1 Flavobacteriaceae bacterium | reverse complement strand
AAAACGTAGCATGAGGTAGACACCCATTTTATTACGTTTTTCTCAAAAGGCATTCCATTTGGAGTGCCTTTTTTGCTATCCTTAGAATTGGTACATTTAGTCAGGAAGAGAAAAAATTAATGGTAGTACATCATTTTGAAAATGAGAATTCACTTTTGAACAAGTTCCTTGCAGAAATGCGAGACGAAAAAATTCAGAAGGATCCCATGCGATTTCGAAGAAATATTGAGCGGATCGGAGAAATTTTATGTTATGAGCTAAGCAAATCGCTGGATTATAACGTGACGGCCGTGAAAACTCCCTTTGGCACGAAAGAAATGGCCTTGCCTGAAAATAATTTAGTCTTGTGTTCTGTTTTAAGGGCCGGATTACCCTTACATCAGGGCTTATTAAATTATTTTGACCGGGCTGAGAATGCCTTTATCTCGGCTTATAGATATCATCCGGAAGACAAAGATGAATTTGAAGTTATCGTCAAATATTTTGCAGCCCCCAAGTTAGATGGCAAAGTGTTAGTTTTAACAGATCCCATGCTGGCCACAGGGAAAACACTGGAAAATGTACTGAATGCTTTAAAATCTCATGGCACACCTACACAGATCCATATAATCTCTGTGATTGGAAGCCAGGATGGGGTGAATTATGTAAAAAGTGTATTCCCCCGAAACACCCACTTATGGATTGCAGCCATTGATGCCGAACTAACGTCACGCGGATACATAGTACCCGGCTTGGGAGATGCAGGCGACCTCGCTTTTGGTGAAAAACTTTAAGTGTACGAGCAACTAAGAATCCCTTAAAACTTTTAATAACTATTCCTGTAAGGTTTTTGGTGAAAAACCTACTTTTATACCAGAAATATATTTTGATATTCATACTATGGCTGAACAAATTGAGCGAATAAAAACATTGATCCTTGGTTCCGGTCCTGCGGGCTACACAGCGGCTATTTATGCCGCACGAGCAGATCTGAAACCTGTAGTATATACTGGAATGGAACCCGGAGGTCAACTTACTACAACCACAGAAGTAGATAATTTTCCAGGATATCCAAATGGAATTGATGGCCCTACCATGATGGTAGAACTGCAACAACAGGCAGAACGTTTTGGGACGGAAGTTCGTATTGGCATGGCCACAGCTGTTGATTTCAGTGACGAACCCGGGGGCATTCATAAAGTGACCATAGATGATAGCATAGTAGTGGAAGCAGAAACTGTGATCATTTCTACTGGCGCGACAGCGAAATACCTTAACATTCCGAGTGAACAACGACTTAGGGGTGGGGGCGTATCAGCCTGTGCGGTATGTGATGGTTTTTTCTATAAGGGACAGGATGTAGCCATCGTTGGCGGAGGAGATACAGCTGCGGAAGAGGCTTCCTACCTGTCCAATATTTGCAACAAGGTGACCATGTTGATACGAAAAGATTATATGAGGGCTTCCAAAGCCATGCAGCACCGGGTTGAAAAATTAGCCAATATTGATGTTCGATATAATACGGAAGTAGATGAGATACTGGGAGAGCAAGTAGTAGAAGGGTTGCGAATGGTAAACAACCAAACAGGGGAGAAGGAAGAGATCAAGATCACTGGTTTTTTTGTGGCCATAGGTCACACACCCAATACAGGCATTTTCAAAGGACAACTAGAAATGGATGATACAGGGTATATCATCACCCAGGGAAAATCCACTAAAACGACTAAACCAGGCGTTTTTGCCAGTGGCGATGTCCAGGATAAGGAATACAGGCAGGCAGTTACTGCGGCCGGCACCGGATGTATGGCCGCCCTCGATGCTGAGCGCTATCTGGCAACTGTAGAAGTGGCACACACGACATAAAAAAATCCCGGCTTCTGGCCGGGATCATTTTTTTATGTATTCTTAAATGTTAATCAAGTCGTAAATAATTTTCGGAAAAAGTACGGTTGCCTTCCTCATCAGAACTTATTTGACTATAAGTTTGATCCTGTAATACTAGTTCAAAAGAAAATTGTCTAACGGTATCCAAAGCTGTCATCATACCTTTATCACCATATTCTATGGTTTCTATTAATTCGTTTTCAGTTATGACATAGGTACCATAGCCAAACCTCCCAACAACGTCATTACCATCGGGGTCCTTGGTATCGCTAGAAGTGGTACGAGTCCACATAATAAAACCGTTATAGTACATTTTTACCTGTCTGTAACCTTCTGCAAGAGGTACAGTATCAATAATATTCTCGCCATCGTAATTATAGAAGCTTTGAAGTTCCCAGGTGCCTTCAATGGTATGCATAGATGGCGGTTCTTCAGTGCTCCAGCTGATTATCATTACAAATCCGAGGAGTAAAACTGCCAGTCCGATTAATTTTTTCATAGGGGTCTCTTTAAGTGTTTTGATAAAATGTTTTTTTTAAGATACTAAAATTTTCTTAAAATTTAGTTAGTTAGGGATTAACTCCCAAGAATTATGCCGAATAAAAGTTACGAAAAAAAAACCTCCCTGTATTTAGGGAGGTTTAAGGCTGGGTTGTTGATCTATATGGACAATTAATATTTATGTACGCTTCCGGAAACTGATTTTTTCTTTGTAACACTGGCCTCTCCGGTATAAGAAATGTTGGCTCCAGAACTCGCTTCTGCTGTTAGATTTTGGGATACATTGATCCTGATATCTGCACCGCTACTAGCGTCTGCTACACATTTTTTGACATCAAATTCACGGGCTTTAATATCCGAACCACTACTTGCCTCGGCGTAAAAAAGATTCGCATTTCCGCTTATCCTGATATCTGCACCACTGCTGGAATCTGCATCTACTTCGTCTGCCTCAAGCATTACCTGAAGATCAGAACCACTGCTTGCGCTCAATTCAATTTTATCCGTCTCAATGGTTGTTTTTGTGATCAGGTCGGCGCCGCTCGATGTATGTAAGGCGGTAACCTGTGGTAAGGATACATAGATCTTTTTCGTAGCGCGACCAATATTTTCATATGTATGGATACGTAGTCGCCCGTCTTTAATATCTGTACCGATCAGATCGATAATATTTTCATCTGCTTCCACCAGGATATCAAAGTCACTAGCCTGTGTAACAAATACGTCAAGTCCTTCCTGGGCGCTTATGGCTGAAAATTCCTCAGTTATTTCCCTTTGGTCTTCAGCGATTTCTCCGTTCCCTTTCTTTCCATCTCCAAAGCTCATGTCAAATACGCATGAAGACATGAATAAGGCGAGTAATAATCCGATAATTATACGTGCTAAAGTTGTCATGATTGTTTTATTTTTTCGTTGTTAATTGATGTGATGTAAGTAAATGACTGTTCGTTTTATGATGATAGGTCAAATGTCCGTTTCTTGTTTCTTCTTTAAAATATAATCGTACTCAATTGTCAATTTTACTGACTGAATTGTTTGTCTACTATTCCTTTTTGATCTTAACACCTTCTTCATCGATCTTCATGATGACTCCTTCATCGCTATCGCGTATATCGATGTCGATTCCGTCTCCATCAATGATGATATGGCCTTCAGAATCATCTTTAATTTCTTCAGGGCAATCCTGGCAAAGAAGCTTTCCACTTTCACCCATTAGCCAGGTGTATTGTACCATACGTCGCCTGTAGACATCAGCGTCATACTTAGTCGTCCGACCAATATGTCCGCGGGCATTGTCATTAAAAGTAAGCACCATACCGGCCGGCACATATACTGTAAGTCGTACTTCCTGATCCCTGAACTTGTTCTCCATCGCAGTCGTCAAATGATCATCCAAACTTAGTCCCGTGCTATCTGCCTCATAACTATATGTAATCTTTGAGGCGCGGTCACGGGCATCGGCAAAAGAATTTCCATTGGCATCTTTGCGAATTCGAATGCGTGAAATTGAATCTTCAGACTTTTTAATATCAACTCTGACGTCATCAGAATACAAAAGCTTATCTCCGGCTTCATTGTAAGCAACAGATACTCCATTTATATTTATATCGTCAAAATCATCATAGAGTTTATTGGCAACAAGCTTAATATTCAACGTGTCCATTGCATGTGGCAAGGCTAACTCTTCCATATTGGTATCACTACCGCTATAGGCATGGGCAGCAGCTTGCTTGACCCCAAGGACAGTTAAGCCAATTAAAGACAATAACCATAGGCCTAACAATGAGAATTTAGCGATGGCCCCGATCGACTTCAAGTTATTAACCAAGATCTTCAATCCCAGGTAAAGGAGAAAGAAGAACGGGATACCGACGGCAAACAGGCATAGAAAAGATACCAGCCAAACTGGCGCATCTGTATAGTTCACCATATCGTAGAGGTCAAATCCTGGAATATGAATAATATCTACAATTCCCACAGTGAATAGTCCGATAAATAACCCAATTAAGGTTGAGGCTCCAATAATGATAAGGAGGATACCTACGAATTTCCCTAATACCTTAAATAAGAACATGATGATTTCTCCTAAGGTTTCAAAGAATGAAGTAGTTCCACTTTTTACTTTATCGCCTACTTTCTCATAATCGACACTTTTTACTTTATCAGCAACCTCGTCAAAGCCTTCTTTAACTTTGCGTTCTATGCTGCTGATATTCACGGGCTTTCCCGTCATATCCAGTTTTTGTGCTGTAGTCGCCGCCTCAGGCACGAGGATCCAAAGCAGGATATATGCGATCAAACCAAAGCCGGTGAATACGGCCAGAATTATAAAAATCAGTCGGATCCATAGAGCATCAAATCCTAAATAATGTTCCAGACCGGCGCATACACCGCCAATATATTTATTGTCGATATCCCGATAAAGCTTTTTCACTCTACCTGAACCAGTCGGACTGTCGGCTGTTTTATCTTCAAAGAGGTCGTCATCGACCATATAATCTTCGGGTTGTCCCATGATCCCAATCACTTCTTCTACTTCCTTCAGGGTGACGACCTGGCGATCGCTTTCCATTTTTTCATGAAAAAGCTCGGCGATACGTGCCTCGATGTCGGCAATGATCTCTTCACTGCCCATCGTTCCGGCGAAAGACCTTTTTATGGCCTCAAGGTAGCGCTGCAATTTTTGAAATGCCTTTTCATCAATATGAAACAGGACATTGGCTAGGTTTATATTTACAGTTTTGTTCATTGCTCGTTAATTTTTGCATTGGTAACCAAATTCACTGCACTTTGCAAATTATCCCAGGTGCCATCCAATTCTTTAAGGAAAAGCTTCCCGGTTTCTGTAAGTGCATAATACTTTCGAGGCGGACCTGAGGTGGATTCTTCCCACCTGTAATTCAAAAGCCCGGCATTTTTCAGTCTTGTCAACAAGGGGTAAATAGTACCCTCTACGACAAGCATCTTAGCATCTTTTAAAGCGCCGAGTATTTCGGAGGCATACTTGTCTTCCCCTTTAAGGATAGACAGAATGCAGTACTCGAGTACTCCTTTACGCATTTGTGCTTTTGTGTTTTCTATATTCATAATTCGCTTATTCAAATTAATCGGTCG
Source organism: Flavobacteriaceae bacterium (assembly GCA_029861705.1). Classification (GTDB taxonomy): domain Bacteria; phylum Bacteroidota; class Bacteroidia; order Flavobacteriales; family Flavobacteriaceae; genus HDS-28. The sequence continues at coordinate 12,857 of JAOTYW010000029.1, read as the reverse complement.
GACGCTACAAAGACCGACTGACGGTTAACGGTTCGTTTTCTGATGATTCATGGTTTGCATGTATATAATGGTTTAGTACTGATTGATGATCGTATTAATTAGTCAGATCTGTTCGCGAAACATGATCATAACTTAGCTCTCGTTTTATTTTCCATTTGCCTTGCTCAAGAACCCATAGATGGGTGAAGCGAGCAATATCTCCTTTTTGGTAGTCTCCGGATCCATTCAGAAATTCAAACTCATGCATTCCGTGTTGGATAGCTCCATAAAGCACACCGTTATTTTTAAGCGGATGTACTTCAAGGCTTTTCGGAAATAAGATCCGTTTAGAAGGCTGAGGTTCACCTTCGACCCTGCGGGCACAATTCTCTTTGAATTGTTTCATAAAGGTCTCGCGGCCTTCTGTGATCCCGCCTTTATCGTGATAAAATTCAAAATCTTCGGTGAACATGGCAGTCATGACACTTGCATCGCAGCTATTGAATGCAGCGTGAAACAGAATGCTATCTTGTTGTTTAAGAACAAGGTACAAGTTCTCACTCGGTGCAAGTTGTGCCTGCAATGTATCCGTGGATAGGATAAGTGTAATTACTACGATGGCCAATGCTCTCATTATCGAATGAAATTTATAGTGATGGGGTATTTATAGACTTCTCCATTACCTCCTTTTATAGTTGCCAGGATAGTACATACGATATCTAATACCAATAATCCCAATCCAATTACTCCTGCTAGGATCATGAAAACTACATGTGTACCGAATCCTTTATGGCCATGTTTGTAGGCAGATAAGTTATGTTCGTTGATCTCAAGTACATCGACAAAACCCACAAAATCAAAAGCAAAAACAAGAAATAATACAGCGCCTATAACTGCCAGTACGATTCCGTAAAGCAGAATACTGATCTGAAAGTTTAGCGCTTGTTTCCCGTTGTAGTCCACAAAAGGTTTCTCATTCTTATTTCCGAGCCAAAGTATCAGGGGTAGTAGGAAGTTTCCAAAGGGAATAAAGTACTTGCTAAAGGTTGAAGCATGTATGATCCCCGATAGATTTCTTTCATGTTTGGAAATTGTCTCTGTCATGGCCTATTAGTTTCTTATGCAAATATATATCCAAAAGAAGGTATTATGCAAAACATAGTACTAATATTTAACATAAAATTAACAAATTATTATTCCACCATAAATCCATATTTTTACAGTTAAACTAACACACAATGTCCTCTCAAGTCCGTAAATTCAATACATTCACATTCTTTAAGTTGCCTGCTGCCTGGTGGACCGGGGTTCGCGTTCGCCATATGGATCAAAAAACGGCTGTGGTCACTGTCAAGCACTCCTGGCGCAATCAAAACCCTTTTAAATCTATGTATTGGGCCGTACAAGGGATGGCCGCTGAACTAACTACAGGCCTTATGGTGATGGACCAGATCCGAAAAAGTGGACATAAGATATCTATGTTAGTTGCCAAAAATGAGGCATCTTTTAGCAAAAAAGCCAGGGGTAAAATAACATTTACCTGTACCGACGGCGACAAGATCCAGGAAGCCATAGGACAAGCTATTGAAACAGGAGAGGGCCAGACCTTCTGGATGAAATCAGTTGGGGTCAATAAAGAAGGTGCTGTTGTTTCCACCTTTGATTTCGAGTGGACTATCCGTCTGAAGTATTAGACCTTACTTTCCTCATATATATGTGTAACAAAATTGTTTCATTTTGAACTAATGGGGTAAACCTTAAACTATTTTTTATGAGCGCACACGATATAGATTACCAGATTTTTGGAGAGGAGATGCAGTATGTAGAGATAGAACTGGATCCGCAGGAAGCCGTTGTCGCAGAAGCCGGAAGCTTTATGATGATGGATACAGGCATTACGATGGATACAATTTTTGGCGATGGTTCTAATCAAACTTCCGGAGTACTTGGCAAGATCTTTTCTGCTGGTAAGCGCGTACTAACCGGGGAAAGTTTATTTATGACTGCTTTTCTCAATGCAGAAAGCGGCAAGAAGAAAGTGAGCTTTGCTTCTCCCTATCCGGGAAAGATCGTAGCTATTGACCTTACAAAATATGGAGGTAAGTTCATTTGTCAAAAAGACGCATTCTTATGCGCAGCCAAAGGAGTTTCGATAGGGATCGAATTCTCAAAGCGACTGGGAAGAGGACTTTTCGGAGGGGAAGGTTTTATCATGCAAAAGTTGGAAGGGGATGGAATGGCCTTCGTTCATGCGGGTGGAACTTTGGCGCGTAAAGAACTGGCAGCAGGTGAAACGCTGAAAGTCGACACAGGTTGCATCGTTGGTTTCACACAGCAAGTAGATTACGACATTGAATTTGTCGGTGGGATTAAGAATACCGTTTTTGGTGGTGAAGGTCTGTTTTTTGCCACGCTTAAAGGTCCGGGTGCTGTATATATTCAGTCCCTTCCATTTAGTCGATTAGCCGGAAAAGTATGGGCTGCAGCCCCCAGAGGCGGCGGAAAAGATAAAGGTGAGGGTAGCATTTTAGGCACAATTGGAGATATACTGGACGGAGATAACCGATTTTAGGCTAATAATTCTCTCTTATCCAATTCAGCCTACGTTGAATGGATTTTTTTATAGAATCGGTAGGTTGCCGGAAATGATTGTTCATCATGCTGAAAATTAACACTCTGCCTTTTTTGGTTTGCAGATACCCACTTACATTATAATTATTACCAAGGGTGCCGGTTTTGGCATAAACAAAGGGTCCGTCGTTTGCTCCGTACCAATTCTCTATGGTGCCTGATACCCCACCGGCAGGGAAATAACTAAAAACCTGATCTTTTGGATATTCTGAATATATCTTCTGAAGCAGACCAACGATCCAGGCAGGGGTGAAAAGATTATACCTTGAGAGACCTGATCCGTCTACCCACCTGGGTGTATTGGGTAGCTCTGTAAGCATTTGAAGGATACTATCCCGGGCAGATTCAAAAGACAAGGTATCTGATACGTTCAGCGATGCCATAATCATGAGTTGTTCCGCCAGGAAATTATCACTATCTATCATCATTTTACTGCAAAGACTGTCCCTTGAATATCCTGGAATTATTCTCATTTCACCGGGATAAGCTCCTAACTTTACTGTTATAGTCCTGTCTAATAATGACGCTAATGTTCTGGTAGTGACTTTTGTTGTATGGGTGAAAGGGATTTGAATTGTATCAGGAATAAGTGCGGGTAATGTAAATATATTGCTGTCTTTCAGCCTTGTAGGCTTTCCCGGGTTGGGCCGTATGCTATCTGTAAATAAGGATGGTGTTGCTTTTAAACTGTCCCCAAAGCTGAATGAGGCCATATTGCCATTAATGGGCAAAATGCTTCTTTCTGCAGAGAAGCCATACGGGAAATCTTCCCAGGCCCAGCCAGGTCCAAAATGATCATCATCATAATTTCCGGTATACCATATGAGATTCTGAAAACCTCTTAAATATTGGAGCAATGTACTATCCTGAAAGACCGGGTGCAATGTGCTCGGATCCCCAGTGCCCGAAAATATCAATGTATCCCCTAAATGCGCAACTTGAAGAGATGGTACTTTCTCTGGGATGAGTTTTAAGGCCGAATAGAGTGTTGCAATTTTTGTATTACTAGCCGGTGTAAAATACTTATCTGCATTTTGAGAAAATAGCAGCTGACCACTGTTGGCGTCAACTATATGAATACCGGTAAAATGCTGATCATGCACCGGAAATTGAAGCTCACTTTTTAGAAAATTACGAAGTTTCGAAGGACGACTTGAAGCGCAAGAACCTATTAATAAGACAGTTACAAGAATAATAATCCAATGTGCCAGGCCGGAACGGGCTATTTTCATGTGAGATGCGCTTTATCGAATAAAACATGAAATTATCTATTTTTTAACTATACTACAGATAATTTGTTTACCTTTTTTTAGTTATTTTTATGGGGCAGTGTAACCTTAAACCATCAAAATATGTCAAGAGCTATGTTGGATTACACAAAGTTAGTCCTCCAAAAAGTAAGTTTTGATATAAAACTATTTCACAAGGAGCTTAAGAAAGCTGTTAAGCGATTACTACCTTATGAGATTGAAGAACTAAAACTCTGGCTACTGCAATTTCTGGAAGACAAACCAGAGCTGAAACCCAGTTTGATCTATTTAAACGTATAAAAAAAGCCACGTTCAGCGTGGCTTTTTTTATTTCTATATAGTTTGCTTAGGCCGAACGCAATGGGCTTACAATTTCGACATCTTCAAATGCAATAGCTCCCTTGATTACACTGGTGATTACTTCATGGAGTGCATCAATAATCTGGATCTTTAGCTCATTTTTATGATAGATCAAGCTCACCTCTCTCGCAGGTGGTGGATTCTCAAACGATTTTATTCGATGGCTCTTACCATTTTTGAAGTGTAATGAATTAAGGTAGGGTAAGAGTGTCATTCCCATTCCTTCATCAGACAAGCTGATCAGTGTTTCAAAACTACCACTGTAAATATCAAATGGGGTCCCACTTTTTAGTCGCCTCGTTTTACATAAATTAATCACACCATCGCGGAAGCAATGCCCATCTTCCAGCAGAAGCATATCATTAATATCCAGATCATCGCGTTGAAGCTTTATTTTATCACTAAGGCGGTGTCCTTCCGGAACATAACCTACAAAGGGTTCAAAGTAAAGCGTCCTTTCTTTTATGTAATCTACTTCCAGTGGCGTGGCGGCAATTCCTGCATCAATATTACCCTCTTTCAAGTTACGGATCAAAGTCTCCGTAGGTTGCTCGCGTATTTCAAGGTTTACTTGGGGGTACTTATTGATAAACGTTTTTAGGAACATAGGGAGGATAGTGGGCATTATAGTTGGGATGATCCCAATTTTGAAATCTCCACCAATAAATCCTTTTTCCTGGGCAACGATATCCTTGATCCTGTCGGCTTCGTTTATGATGTTACGCGCCTGCTCAATTACCCGCTTACCTGCATCGGTAAGCGCTATAGGTTTTTTGGAGCGATCAAAGATCAGGATGTCTAGCTCATCTTCCAATTTTTGCACTTGCATGCTCAAGGTAGGTTGGGTAACAAAACTTTTTTCAGCCGCCAGGGTGAAGTTTCGATATTCCGCAACCGCCATGACATATTGCAGTTGAGTTATAGTCATAATTAATAGTTTATCAGATAGCAATTAAGGCCACTATCATTATTTCTTATACAAACATAGAATAAATTTATTATATAATAAAGAAACTTTATAGTTATATAAGAAAAGTTTATGATTTTAAACTAACCATATAGGTCTAAGGAGGTAATAGCTACTAAACATCTGATAAACAACGCTCAAAACTTTTGAGGAGGTCTATTCCTTCTCGCCCGCAAAGTCCATTGCGACCTCATTATCCTGGACGATCAGGCATAGCAGTCCGGCAATAAACATAGAAATTCCTCCGAGGACAAGCGCGTAGATTGAGACATTGCCAAAAAAGCTTTTTAGCAAAAACCCAAGAATTCCGGCTGCTACGATCTGAGGGATCACAATAAAGAAGTTAAAGACTCCCATATAATATCCCATCTTATTGGCAGGAAGGATACTCGAGAGCATGGCATAGGGCATGGAAAGAATACTGGCCCATGCAATACCTACACCAATCATTGACACTAGCAGTAGATTCGGATCCTTAATGAAAAAGATAGACAGTAATCCAATTCCTCCACAGAAAAGAGCAAGTAAGTGCGTGATCCTTCGGCTTGTGCGTTTTGCAATTACAGGGAGCAAGAAGGCGACTAGAGCTGCAACACCATTATATACGGCAAAACAAATACCGACCCAATCTGCTCCTTCATTGTATATTTCGGATGTTGGATCTGAAGTGTTGTAGACATGGCTTGTTACTGCCGAAGTAGTATAGATCCACATTGCGAAGAGTGCAAACCAGGAGAAAAACTGCACAAAAGACAATTGCACCATGGTTTTGGGCATTTGGAATATTCCCATAAAAGATTCAGCCAAACCGGTAAAGACTCCTTTTTCAGCATTTTCAGCCTTCAATTTTTCAATATCATCTGGCGGATACTCTTTTGTTTTTAACACAGTCCACATCACTGCCAGAAAATAGGCGATACCTCCAAGGTAAAAAGACCATCTCACAGAATCAGGAATACTTCCTTCCTGTGCTACATTCGATACGCCGAACCAATTGGTGAGCATATAGGGGAGGGCAGAGGCAATAATAGCCCCAACTCCAATAAAGAAACTTTGCATAGCAAAGCCACTTGTGCGTTGTTCATTGGGCAGCATATCTCCTACAAAAGCACGAAAGGGTTCCATGCTAATATTGATTGATGCATCCATAAGCCAGAGCATGATCACGGCCATCCATAAGGCGGTAGAATTGGGCATGGCAAATAAAGCGATTGTCGCCAGGACGGCGCCAACTGCAAAAAAAGGCCGTCTTCGACCCCATTTGGCATGCCAGGTACGATCACTGTAATATCCTATGATGGGTTGCACCAGCAATCCGGTCACAGGGGCAGCTAACCACAGAATAGGTAATTCATCTTTGGAAGCGCCAAGGGTTTCAAAAATCCTACTCACATTGGCATTTTGTAGCGCAAATCCGAATTGGATGCCCAAAAAGCCAAAACTCATATTCCAGATCTGCCAAAAACTAAGTTTGGGTTTGGCGGAACCGATAGAAATCTGCGACATGCTAAGGGTATGTTTGGTAGTTATCGCCCTAAAATACAGAAATTTTGAGGACTACAGATGGCTAAGTGTAATGGCATTCACACTTAGAATTCCAATAGCATTTGAATATTACTTATTTCATAAGGTGAGGGATGGCCTTTGATCTCTTTAAAACTCAGTTTTCTGTATAAAGAAATGGCGGGTGCTAGAATAGTATTGCTTTCAAGAAAGAGATTGGGTGCGCCCAATTCTATGGCTTTCTCAATTATGGCCACCCCTAACTTGTAGCCAATGCCTAAACCTCGAGCTTCTGGTGCTACGCCCATTTTTGCTAATTCATAAGTGTACTCTGGCTGATCTGATTTCATCAAGGCACAAACTCCTATGGCCCCATTGTTGCTAATGGCTACGATAATGTGTCCTCATTTACTTGAGATAGTCTCCTCAGGATGTTCCAGGGATTCAAAGTCCTTGTCCTCCATTTTGAAATATTGACGGATCCAGGCTTCATTTAAGCCTTTAAACGCCTCCTTATACTTGGGCTCATAAGGGACAAGCTGAATGTTATCTTGCCGTTCTTTCATTTTAACTAGCCCTGATAGCTAATATACATTTTTGTCCTGGTAAATAAGCCTGAGGTATTGTCAGGTTTGTATTTCCTAATCGTCTAAATTTATAGTATATATTGAAATCATGGCAACTTCAAAATTTCACGAATTATGTGCAGCCTATGGCAAAGCTCAGATGCAGTTTGAAGCGTACAAAAAAGATTGCCACCAATTTGCGGTAGCGATCATAGAAGAATTAAAGCAGTATTATAAGATCCCGGAAAGTCAATTCTCATTGTACAGGATTAAGGATAATCAAAGCTTTGAATTGGTAACTCCGGCGGCAATACATGCTATTGACTTAAAAGAAGATAATTATTGGCATTTTGGTGTGGGATTAACTGTATGTCAGGCACCTGAGACCTTACCCGAGGAACTTATCCTTATTCATCTTATGTTCAGGAAGAACAGTAAAAAACAATACTTTCTGAAATATGCATTTGAGGAGGATGAATTTGAAATAAAACGCGATGATGCATCGTCTTATAAACCTTTTTTTGATTTTTTGTTTAACATAATAATAAAATCCTATCAAGAAAGTCTTCAGCAGTTCGTTGGGTTAAAAACAGAACGTAAATTGGGCTATCTTCAATAAATGTAGTAGGCTTAGCTCAGCGTTGCCCAAGTGCGTTCCAGCAATTCTTTCGTTGCCATAATACCTTCGGATTCACTAAGTCGGCTCCCTTCATATTCAATCCCGATATAGCCATCATACCCTTGATCTTTTACCAGTTGTAGGAGTTTTGGGTAATTGATAGTGGTTTCATTACCATCGGCATCAAAATCATAGGATTTAGCGCTGACACCTTTAGCATAAGGCATAAAATCCATTAGTCCCTGGTACGGATCATAGATTTCTGTGCACGCATTATTATTGGTGCTACCCCATTCTGCATTGAGACACCAATTCCCAAAATCAGGTAGCGTGCCCAAATAAGGGTTATCTACTTCTTGTATAATACCAGCGATATAAGCCCCGTCCGAGGATTGCAGGCCATGGTTTTCTATAAGAATATTGATTTCTTCTGAAGCTGCATATTCAGCCAGCCGGCCCATCCCATCAACCAGGGCGCTTCTTATAGCTGCTTTGCTTCCCTGGCCGAAGGCATTCACACGTATGGAATGACAACCAAGCATCTTAGCAGCATGTACCCATTTAAAGTGTTTCTCTACTGCTTTTATTCGTTCACCGGAATTCGGATTGCCCAGATGCCCTTCATCATCTACCATAATGAGCAAGCTTATTATTCCTTCATCATCACATCGCCTTTTTAAATCCAGCCAGTAAGATTCATCTGTCGCCTTCTCTGTGAAAAATTGATTTACATATTCAACGGCGTTTATCCCATAGGTATTTTTGGCGATAAAGGGAAAGTCGTCTGCCTTTACATCCCCTTTTGCCAGGGCGCGATGCAATGACCATTGGGCAAGTGATATTTTGATATGAGAAATTTTAGATGTGCATCCCAGTTGTAATAATCCGCCAGGAAGTAACAGCATACCTGCTGTCAGAGCGGAATATTCCAGAAAGATGCGGCGTGAATTCATGTAGCTTCTAGCTTGTTTCTTTTACTCACAATTTCGACCAACCAATAGATCATTTGACCTATGCCATTTGCAAAAATGAAGAGGAGGATCCAGACAAGCAATAAGTTATTGCCCCTTAAATTTGGATTCTGAACGGCATGTACAATATAAAAGATCAGACTTCCGAGGGAAATGAGAATAACAAATATGATGAACAGGAAGAAAGCTGTGATCCCACCCATCATGGCAAAGGGATCATCTTCATAATGATCGAAACCCCCATCGGCAGCATTGCTGAAAATAGCCATCAGGAATAATAAGTAACAGATAATAAATCCGAATAAAATAATGATAGGTGCCAGGGCAAAGAAGGCTTGCCAGAATTTACTTTGTATCATGATATTAGCTTTTCTTAAAGATACGGAATTCATAAAAAAAGACCTCATCTTTAAATGAGGTCTTTCCTTGATTCATTAAATAGTTTGCCTTAGGCAAACTATGTTATGCCATAGATCATTTATATGCGATAACTGCACTGGCTGGCCCATTTAAGGGCATAAGCGCTGTCTTTTTGAATCCAGCTCCTATGGCCCAGCTTTCAAACTCTGCGCCGGTAAAATCGGCTCCCTCATGGGTTTCTATCAGCATATTTAACGACATCATAAGCCCAAAAGCATTAAGCCTTCGCTCATCATCTATAATATTTTCAATAACAACCAAAGCTCCACCATCTGGTAAAGCGTCATAGGCTTTCTTAATTAATTTCTTACGGTCTTCAATACCCCAATCGTGAAGGAGGTTACCCATAGTAATAACATCGGCCTTAGGGAAGTCGACTTCAAACATATCTCCTGCAACAGCTTTTACCCTGGGTGAAAAATCCATTCGTTCAATATTTTCCTGAGCGATCTTGGTAACCTCGGGCAAGTCAAAAGAAATACAACTCATGTGAGGTTGGTTGGTAGCTACCTGTGTTGCCAGGTGTGCGCCTGCGCCTCCGATATCACATAAGGTCTCATACTTGGAAAAATCAAATTCCTTAGAAAATTGGAAAAAATTGCCTACCTGGACGCCGCCCATGGCCTGAACGAATTCCCTAAGCTTTTGCTCGTCCCCGGCAATTTGGCCAAAGAATGGCTTGTCTCCATCCTTGGCTTCATTTTGAGGTTTGCCTGATTTTAAGGCCGACTCAAGATCATTCCAGAAGGGGTATAAGCGGTTGTTGCTCATCTCCAGAATTCCTCCCATATAGGTGGATTTATTCTTATCCAGAAACAGATCTGTGTCTTCGGCGTTAGAATAGACAGCATCCCATCCAACTCCTTTTCGTTTTATAAATCCAAGCGCTACAAGGGAATCAAGAAAATCCAGTGTACTTCTTTCGTGTAGATCTAATTTTGTTTTGAGCTTTGTTGCATCAGCAGGACCTCTACCAAGTCGTGTAAAAAGTCCAATATTAACAGCAGTAAGTAAAATTTTTGAGGCCCAGAAGCCCATTCCTACTTTCATGATCTTGTCTGGCGTCACCTTCTGGCGAGCCCGAACTGGCGGTGTGGCAGTTGTTTCCATATCGATATATATATTTGATTAAAAAGGCTCCTTTAAGATACATTTTTTTTGACGCAATAGGAAGTTGATGGCAGGATTATCCCTAAGATCTGTTAGTGCCCTGCTTATTCTTCAATTTCTTCCAGGTCCTCCTCCTTTTCCGCCTCTTCCAGTGCCATCATGGCCATAGCCATTTCTGCCAGATTATAAAAGGCGTGTTCTTCTACAATCTTGTCACCTTTAAACTGCGCCGTGATATGCACTGGGATCTCCAATGTCTGATTGTTCGCGGCAATAGTACCTTCCCAGGTACCCCAGAAATTTACCCATTTATCTCCTTCGTCATCAACCACCATTTCAAAAAAACGATCCTTTTCCTGAAATTTATACATAGACAAATCCTCCAAATTGCTCGCGTGATATTTCTGTAAGTCAGATACAGAAATACTTTTGGCACTATTGTGGTAGACTTTTGCAGTGTCTGCATAGTGGCCTTTCCAGTCTTCCCAACTCCCCGATTCATAGTCCGCCAATAGGGATTTAACAAGATCTATTTCAGCGGATTCAGTTGTGTAACGAGACTCATTTTTGCAAGACCATATGAGGAAGGCTGCCATGAAGAACAGCATTACTTTTTTCATTGTATGATTGTTTTGTGATATATAAACCCCCGGATTGTTAAGTCCGGGGGAACATCTTATTAGTTAGAAACATTTGGCGTGTATGCCAGATCTGGTCTTATAGATCCTGATATTTCCTCAATACTGGTCACATACTTGAGCACTTCCGAAAAAACTGCTTGCGCATCTTCTCCGAGGAGTTTGTCATTAGCAGCACTATTTGCTTCGAAGGTTACGGCATCTTTAGAGGCAACTGCAACCATGTAGAAATCCCCCATAGTTCCAAAACCACTTCTGTAAACACGATAACTGCTCTTAGAACCTTTGTTCTGATACAGCTCTTTTACGGCCATCATTTTCTCCCTGAGCTTACTAATTTTAGCAGGAGTGGAGCGCAGATAGTAGAATTTCCTATAATTTTCACCTTCCGGCGTTTGCGTGATACCTTCAGGCATATAGGTGAGCTCCTTGTCCATTGTTATGACATAATCTCCGTGAGACTTATAGCATTTGTTCATATCAGCGAACATTTGATCAAAAGCCTCAGCTCCCATTTTCTCCCTTAAATCACCCATACCTTCCATAGAGATATCGGCTAAGGATTTAATGGGAGATACGTACAGATATCGGAAATCCATGGTGTTGGAAGTAATCCAACCAGGAATGTCTACATTGAATTCGGTGCATTTGTCGGCCAGCATTTTCGCTGCCTTTTCATACTCTCCTACCATGGAGGGCATTACCTTGTCTTCATGTACCCAATACATTTGATAGGCACCATCATCTTGCGCATTAAGCAAGAATGGCACAACCATCAATAAGGTTAGGAAGAGACTAAGTGATTTACTAAGTTTCATAAATTAGAATGTTTTAATGTTATACAATAATTAATTGGCAGCATCTGGCGTATAGGCCAAGTCTGGGCGCATATAACCTACAACTTCATCATAGCGAAGTAGTGAACCAAACAACTCCTGAAAGACCACCTTACCATCTTCTCCCAGAAGGGCATCATTCTCAGCTGCGCGTTGGGCGTAGTCTACCGGGTCTTTGGCGGCTACAGAGACTAAATAAAATTCTCCACGGGCACCAAAACCACTTTTGTAAACCCTGTAATGAACTGCTGAGTTTTTGGATGTGAAAAGGTCGTGTACAGCTTTCATTTTCTTTTTGACAATTCCTCTGTTTTCAGGGCTGACATAGAGGTAGTGCCATTTCCGGTAATTTTCACCTTCAATCGTTTGGCTAATGCCGTCTGGCATATACGATAGTTCTTCATTAAGTACTATTACATAGTCTTGTTCTGTATCGTAGCACTTGTCCATTCGATCGAAAAGCTCACCCACTTGTTCTTTCCCCATTTTTTCGGCAAGTTGGCTAATAGGGTTTTTATCCAGACCTGCCATATTATCGATGGGTTCGACAAATAAATAGCGATTGTCTGCTGTAGAGCCAGCAATCCATTTGGTGCCTTGGATGTTATAGGACTTCATGTGGCCCAGGAATTCCTTAACAACAGCTTCGTATTCCCCCACCATACTGGGTTTTACCACGTCTTCATGGATATGGTAAGCCTGGTTTTTTGGCGCATCCTGCGCCGAAAGGCTCAAGGGAATTACCATAGCTATTGTAAGGGCAATAACAAAAGATTTACATGTTTTCATAATGATTGTATTTATAGAATTTATATCCGTATTTCTTGTAATAGTCCTTGAGTTAAGAATATAGGTACCCTAAACCCAATTACACTATTTACATCGGGAGAACATTACTATTCGATAAGGGGGAAAAATAGACCAGGTTGTATTTGAAAGGAGGAAGCGGACAACCCGTAATTGATCATCTGAAAATACTGATTTTTTTTAAGTATTGAGGAATTTTT
>JAOTYW010000201.1 GCA_029861705.1 Flavobacteriaceae bacterium | reverse complement strand
GCCATCGGAATTTAAAGGCTTTTCAAGAGCTTCAATTAGTTTATTACTGCTAAAGTCAAACGCTCGTAAAGCTAGATCTTCTTTATTCGTAAAATTGCCGTAAAGGGCACCTTTAGTGAGTCCAGTGGCCTCGGTAAGTGCACTCATACTAGTGCCTACATAGCCATGCTTAGTGAATATAGGTGCCACGGTCTCAATGATATATGCTGTGGTTTTTTCCGCTTTGGAAGGCATGGTCTTACAATTTAAAACGAATATACTAAAACTATACTGTTTGGTATATGTTCTAAAAAAATCATGCCGGTATGTGTTACCGGCATGATTTATTAATTGACATTGGAGGTTATTCTACCAATTCCGTATGATTTCTAAAGACCAACCCGTCATCAAATGCATCGATCAAGACGATACTTTCTGCTTTGATCGAGCCACTTAACAATTCTTTTGACAACTTGTTTAGGACTTCTTTTTGAATAACCCTTTTTAATGGCCTGGCACCATATTGCGGATCGAAGCCCCTAATTGCCAGAAAGTCTATGGCTTCCTGCGTAGCATCTATAGTGATATGTTGTTTCATCACCAGTTTCTTTAGTTGCTCCATTTGCAATTCCACGATCGACCTAATATTATCTTTACTCAAAGGCGTGAACATGATAATATCGTCGATCCTGTTTAAGAATTCCGGGCGTATCGATTTTTTAAGTAACGTCATGACTTCTGTGCGTGCCAATTCTGTGGCCTCTCCCAGGTCTTTTTTTGACTCAAAAGTATCCTGGATCAAATGACTTCCCAAATTGCTTGTCATAATAATTATCGCATTCTTGAAATCGGCAACGCGACCCTTATTATCAGTTAGCCTGCCTTCATCCAGTACTTGTAACAATACATTAAAAGTATCCGGATGGGCTTTTTCGATCTCATCAAGCAAGACAACGGAATAGGGTTTACGCCTGACGGCTTCAGTTAATTGCCCGCCTTCTTCGTATCCCACATATCCTGGAGGAGCCCCTACCAATCTACTTACAGCATGCCGCTCCTGGTATTCACTCATATCTATGCGGGTGATGGCATTTTCATCATCAAATAGATATGCTGCCAGGGTTTTAGCCAATTCTGTTTTACCTACTCCTGTTGTCCCCAGGAAAAGAAAGGAACCAATGGGCCTTTTAGTGTCTTGCAATCCGGCTCGACTCCGTCTAATGGCATCGGAAACAGCCTGGATGGCCTCATCCTGACCAATGACGCGCTTGTGCAAGACCTGTTCTAAATTGAGCAATTTCTCACGATCGCTTTGCAACATCTTTTGCACAGGGATTCCTGTCCATTTAGCAACAACTTCGGCAATGTCTTCATTAGTGACTTCTTCCTTGATCAAGGTTCCTGCCGATTGTTGTTCGGCGAGTTCCTGCTGTAAAACCTCTAAACTTTGCTGGGCTTCCTTGATCTTGCCATATCGCAATTCGGCTACTTTCCCATAGTCGCCGTTACGCTCGGCCCGTTCGGCTTCCAGTTTATAGGATTCAATTTCTTGTTTCGTTTTCTGGATACTATCTACGACTTGCTTTTCAGATTCCCATTGTGCAAAGATCTCATTGCGCTCTTCTTTAAAATTTGCCAGATCGGCATTCAGGGCTTTTAATTTTGCCTGATCGTCTTCACGTTTAATCGCTTCGATCTCAATTTCCAATTGCATGATCTTTCGGTCGAGGGCATCCAGTTCTTCAGGTTTGGAGTTGATCTCCATTCGTAGTTTCGAAGCAGCCTCATCCATTAGATCGATCGCTTTATCCGGTAAAAACCTATTGGTGATATAGCGCTGAGATAATTCGACCGCCGCAATAACAGCTTCGTCTTTAATTCGCACCTTGTGATGGGCCTCATATTTCTCTTTCAAGCCACGTAGAATTGAGATCGCACTTTCTGTATCGGGTTCATCTACTGTTACTTTCTGAAACCTGCGTTCCAGCGCTTTGTCTTTTTCAAAAAACTTTTGATATTCGTCTAAAGTGGTTGCACCAATAGCACGGAGTTCTCCCCGGGCCAATGCCGGCTTTAATATGTTTGCTGCATCCATGGCACCCTGGCCACCTCCGGCCCCAACCAATGTATGGATCTCGTCAATGAAGAGGACTATACTACCATCTGAGGTAGTCACTTCCTTAATCACTGCTTTGAGTCGTTCTTCAAATTCTCCTTTATATTTAGCTCCTGCGATTAAGGCACCCATATCGAGGGAGTAGATCACTTTTTCCTTCAAGTTCTCCGGCACATCGCCTTGAATGATCCTATGGGCAAGGCCTTCTGCAATTGCAGTTTTACCTGTGCCAGGTTCTCCAACCAATATGGGATTGTTCTTTGTACGCCTGGATAAGATTTGAAGGATCCTCCTGATCTCTTCATCTCTTCCAATTACGGGGTCTAGCTTCCCGCTATCGGCCAGGGCATTTAAGTTGCGGGCATATTTGTCAAGAGAATTATAGGTTTCTTCAGCAGATTGAGAAGATACCTTAGCTCCTTTGCGCATAACATCAATTGCCGATCGCAGGCCTTTTTCAGATACGCCGTGATCTTTTAATACCTGGGCAATTTTACTTTTAGATTCAAAAATGGCAAGAATAAGATGTTCGATCGCAACAAACTCGTCTTTCATGCTCTTGGCGATTAGTGACGATTGATTGATAGTTTTTGCTGCTTTTTGTGAGAACATCATCTCTCCGCCGGTTACCTGTGGAAAGCTTTCGAGTTCCTTTTCCAGGATCTTTAATACCAGATCTTCATTTACTGCAAGTTTTTTTAATAGAAATGGAAGCACATGCTCATCTACCTGAGAGATAGCTTTAAAGATATGCTCGTTTTCCACTTGCTGATGCCCTTTCTCCTGGGCCAGTAATTGGGCTTGTTGAAGGGCTTCCTGTGATTTTATTGTGAAATTATTACTATTCATAGCATTCAAATTCTTTCTATTGCTTTTCTTTGCAGGGTCTAGTTCAACAATCCTACCAAGGAGAAAGAACAGACAAAATGTCCTAAATAATCGCATCTGGCAAGACATTTCGTCAGATTGTAAGGAAGCAGTTAAAGCACGACTTATACAAGGGTACCTACGGTTATGAAATTTTTTAGATCGATATTTTCAAAGCAGGAAGCAGAAATAGTTACATCCGGAGTGGAATGGGTGCAGCTTACCACTGACGAGCAATTATCCATTCTGGATGATACCTCTTATATGCATCCTCAGTTGATCTTTAAGCATTCCACCCAATGTGGTATCAGTGGTGTGGTTTTAAGGAGTTTCAGTTCAAAAGCCGGTCACCCCGAATCTGGGTATAATTACTTCGTACTGGATTTGATCGCATTTCGAGAGCTATCCAATGCCATTGCCGAAAAATATGGGGTTATGCACCAATCACCACAAGTACTCATAGTGAAGAATGGGATAGTTGTTGCCCATGCATCGCACCACGCTATTCTTGAGCTCGACTTAAACGAGTTTGTATAAAAAAAAATCCCGATTTCTCGGGATTCTCTTTTGTTAGTTGAAACGATGTCTGTTAACGATATGTTTTAAACGTGCTTTCAGATCTTCGCCGGCTTCATATACCATTTCTTCATTAGAAGGAAAGGGTACTTCGCCTACCGATAATAAGGAGACCAGATTGTCATCCAGAGCACGTTTGTCACCGTTGTAATCAGCAAATATATGTTCAAACACAAATTCACTTGAAAGCGGATATGTATTCAATTGTTGCTGGTTCTCCAGGTCAATGTAGTTAACCTGGCCATTGACCAATGCCGATTTAAACTGTGTAAACTCATAATATTCACATCGCACTGTTCTATATCGGTCTACTTTGATCTTATTGCCAAGACTATCTTTAACAACAGCTCCATTTTCATCCGTAAGATATTCGTATCCGTCTACGATATCCTTCTCTTTTATGAGTTGTTTTTCACGGATCTGCTCTGGTGAAATCCTAATGTCTTTAAACGCAAGTTGCATTTCATAATCATAATTCACAGAGCTCATAGGATTGTTGTGATATTTCGTCCAGATATCATCCAGTCCATAGGTATTGAAGTTCAACAACTCCATTTCCAGTCGTCTGGGCACCACTTGATCAGTGGCATTCATGACATTGACTTTCACATAGTCAATACCATTCATATAAGCTTTGTCCATTAATTGCCGACTGTCTTGATAGTTAGGATTGATCCTGTCCAGATAGGCAAGGTCGTTATATGCTTCCCGGAAATCATACTTGGTGTTGGCAGCTCCGATCAGGGATTTTGCTTTCGTATACAAGTAATCGGAAAGCCTTCCTTTGGAAGTTAGGATCTCATCTGTGTAATCTCTGAATGCAAATTCTGCATTTCTGTTTTCATCATTGATATATAATGGAAGTAACGGACGGATGTCTTCCTGCAGATTGTTCAAATCTGCATAACTTTTGAAAATAGTCTCATAATTTGCTTCATTATCTTCTTTTTCCAAAAAAGAAATTCGAGTGAGCATTTGTTCTGTATGCCTCTCAAAAGATTCTTCCAGGAGTAGGATGTAAGGCTGACGACTCTTTCTGGATTTGTTGTCTGCCAATTCATCCATAGCTCGATGCATGGCCTGAACGTAGTTGCCTCGGTTCATGGCCTCTTGTGTCTTCTTGACCCCTCCGCAAGCGATCAAAAACACCAATACTGTTAAAACAAGTAGTACTTTCTTCATGACAATTGGTTTTAGGGTTTGGTTGTAAAAATTCAAGGGTCGTGCCAAACCCGACTACTCTCATAACGAATTGGGTTGAGGTATCGTATATCTTCGATGAATAGCCTAAAAAAAGTATAAAGCAGGTCTTTTAGGGCTGGGTAGGAAGAAGCAAGGTGCGTACTTCGCCAAAACCGATCTTATAACCATCTCCAAGGCAATAACCACGCATGATAACGGTATCCTGGTCTTGTATGGATGTTCTGGTATCTCCATTTTCAAGAGCAATCGGTTTTGTACCTTGCCAGGCCAGTTCCAACATGGATC
>JAOTYW010000200.1 GCA_029861705.1 Flavobacteriaceae bacterium | reverse complement strand
ATTCTACCGGTTTTCTAAAATACTTGTCGATATGTCTGGCTTCAATTACCCGCATCTATTCCCGTTTATGTACCCCGTATGATCTGGACCGGATCTATTTTTTTTGCCTTGGCCGAAGGCAAATAACCAGCGATAAAAGTCGACACCAGGGCGAAGCTTATCCCAATAAGGTAGTAACCTAATTTATAGTTGACCGGGAAGGTCTCAATTGTAGGTAAAGCCTCTGTTTCAAAAGGAACATTATCGATAACGCGCGATAAAATAAATCCTAATAAAAGACCAGCCAGCGCACCCACTATACCAATTATGATCGCCTGGCTCATAAAGATCAGTTGAACATCCCTACCCGAAAAACCTGTTGCTTTCAGGATGGCTATATCCTTCATCTTCTCATAGATCAGCATATTTAGGATATTATAGATCCCAAAGCCCGCAACGATCAATAATGTAACAGAAACAGCATAGGTGATAAGATTTCGAATATTAGAGCCAGTTTCAAACTGTGCATTGGCTGCTTTTACATCTGTCGCCTTTACATTGAATTGCCGGCTTAATTCTTTAGCCATCGGTACAGCCTTTTCGAGCTCGAAAAGTTTGACATTGATATCCGTTACATAGTTAGGAGCATATCCTGAGATGCGCTGTACTGTATTAAGATTGGCAAAGCTTTGAATATTGTCAACATCGGCTATTCCACTTTGATAGATCCCAACGATCTTCAACGGAAAAATAGCTCCCTGAACAGTACTGATCTGAACCCTGTCACCCAGGCCAAGGGACATTTTTTCGGCCAATCCTGCACCCAAGAGGATGCCATTATTAGTATTGCGCAGGTCTAGCGGACTCCCTTCGACTATATAATCCTTAAAATTGGACAAGCGCACTTCTTCCATTACTTCAATACCTGTTAAGTTCCCTCCGAGTTCAATAGTTCCTGAGATGTAAAAGATCTGTGAACGTAATTGGGGCGTTGCACCACGAACATCATTGTGTTCTTTTAAATAATTCAGGATGGGAATGGCATTGCGGATCTTACGCTGATTCTGCTTTGGTTTTATTGATTCCACAACGTTAAGGGCGTCCTCAAAACCATCAAAGATATTAATGGGTTGTATCTCAGAAGGTTCTATCTCATTGTAGAGATGTATATGCGGTGTTTGGTTGAGGATAAGATCGTCCAGCATCTTATTTAAGCCCGTCATAAAACTCACGAGCGTAATATAGGCGCCTATACCAAAAGTAACCCCAAGCGTGGCTGTAACCGTAGACTTCATCTTGGTAACAAGATGTGTTCTGGCGATCAAAAAAATTACGCGCCAATTGGTCATTCTTCGGGTTTTAGTAGTGCAGTAGACTTGTCGATTCCTTCCACGATCTCCACATATTCCAGATTTCCTAAGCCTAAACTAACTTTTGTGATACCGTCCTCTGTGCGCACCCTGTCGCCATTGACCAGATAAGATCTCGGAATAGTAAGGGCATTCTTTTTTTGCCCTATTACGATATTTCCTTCACCGGCAAGCCCGGGATATAAAGTAGCAGGCGGATCTTTAAATAAGGCCTCTACTTTAAAGGTTTGCGATCGCTCATCCTTCTTTGGGATGATCTTACTTACCAATGCTTCATAAACTTGATTAGCATAAGCATCAAGCGTAACTAATACCTGCTGCCCTTTTTTAACCTGGACTATATCTTGTTCATCTACCAGCATTTCTACCAAAAAGTCATCTGTTTTCCCAACAGCGGCAATGGGTTCCATAGTACTTACTATTTCCCCGGGGTTCTTATAAAAGGCATACAATGTCCCATTGATCTTACTGGATACGGTAAAATCTTCCGTCGTGATCCGCGCTGATCGATAATTATTTTGGGCCTGGATATATTTTGTGCGTAATTCATTTGATGTCCTACCCAGGTTGCCTTCCAGTACTTCTAACCTGTTCCTGGAAAGACTATAGGCCAGCTCCCTGGATTCGTATTCTGCTTTTGATCCGATCTGCTGTTCCCAAAGGGCTTTCTGTCTGAAGTAGTTCAGGGAATCATTTTTCAATTGGAGTCGAGTTGCCAGGATCTCATCTTTTAGTGATTGCAGCACAGCATTGGATCCGGAATAATTCTCCCTGGCTAATTCTAAATTGAGCCGGGCATTTTCTGAGTTTAATTCGGGCTGATTGTTTACGATCTTTACGATGGCATCTCCCTTATTCAGCGCATCTCCTTCTTCTACACTAAGTGCATCTAAAATGCCCCCGACAGCAGCGTATACCTGATATAGGCTATCGGGTTGCACTGTGACAGAAGCGTATACTGAAGCTGTGATGTCCCTTTCTTCCGGCCTGATCTTTTCTTCCTGCTCAGAGCAGCCCAAAATTAGGAGGATAATCCAACTAACAATAAAAACCCGGTTTCTCTTATTGACGTCCATAGTACTAAAAATACGATTAATAACGGAGCTCATTAGCCCTTTGAAAGTGATAAGCCGACTGAAGTATTATATGTTACTTTCTGAAAGATAAAAGTAGTGTGATGCCGGGATTCTTTAGATGATATTTATCATAGCGGCATCAGGATTATGTGTCTACATTTATTTTACTATTGTGAAGAAGACATTAGTTGAGCAAATTTTATTAACTATTGCATACGTTAAAAACTGACTCGATATTAAAATATTTAGTAACTTTTAAAGAGAATTAAATTCACATTTACCCTACAGTAACTTTACCAAATCACTGAAATACAAATTTTCTAATTACTACCAGATGACAGTAAATATTCAATTCGTTCAAATGCCGACAAGTGAATCCATGAGTGATATTGTTACCCACAAATTAGAGAAGTTGGGGAAAAAATTTGATTGGATAATAAGCGCAGATGTGTTTTTCAAACTGGAGAATGACCCGGCAGGGAAAGGAAAAATTTGTGAAATGCGATTAAGTGCACCCGGTCCCCGACTCTTTGCCAAATCTGAAGAAGATGATTTTGAGAAGGCGGCAGCCACAACGATCAAAGAATTAGAACGCCAGCTAAAAAAACGAAAAGAAGTATTTAAAAGACACTAAAGCACTTATAACCAACGATATACACTTTAAATTCTTAGAGTAGGAACTGACTTTTGTCATAGTTTCCAAGCTAAGCTGACACTACCTTTAAAACACTAATAAAGGTTGTCATGAGCTTGAGAAAAATTGTTATACCTACAGATTTTTCAGCCAACGCATTTAATGCGCTATCCTACGCTACGCAGCTTTTTAAATATCAACGATGTGATTTTTATTTGCTTCATGCCTATGCAGATGAAGTATATGATCTGAAAGGAAGCGCAACAAGGAGTGAATTAGATGATACGAAGGAAGTTGTGTATCAAAAAACAAAAAGGGCACTTCGAGCTGAAATAAGAAAGATCCGGGATCAATCTCCAAATCCTAAGCATAACTTTGAGGCAATAGCAGCATTTGGGACGTTGACAGACGAGATCAATGATCTGGTTAATCAGTTTAACCTGGATCTCGCCATCATGGGTACCCGCGGAGAGACCAATGACCGCACGATCACTTTTGGCAGCAATACACTTCAGGTTCTCAAATATGTCCAGTGTCCGGTTTTAGCAATCCCTGAAGGTTATCAATTTCACGCGCCCAGAGAATTACTGTTCCCCAGCAATTACCTCACTCCCTATAAGAGGCGTGAACTTAAGTTGTTATGCGAGCTCTCTGGATCTTACAGGGCTAATATCCATATGTTATATATAGATCCCACCGAAAAATTATCGCTGCGACAAGAAGATAATTTGAGATTCCTTAAGGAAAACCTGAAAAAGGCAGAGTTGTCGTGCGAGACTACTAAAGAAAAAGACAAGACCATCGCTATAACCAAATATATTGTCCATAATGATATTGATATGTTGGTTATGGTCAATACCAGACATTCCCACTTTGAAGATATGATCCATAAATCGACCATAGATCAAATTGGGCTGCACCTTAAAGTCCCCTTACTTGTTTTACAGAATTTATCACGTTAAAAACCACTGTTATGAAACGCATCCTTCTTCCTACCGATTTTTCGATAAATGCATATAATGCAGTCAGTTACGCATTTAACTTGTTTAAAAATGAAGCCTGTACCTTCTATCTCTTACACACGTATACGCCTGCTGTTTATCAAACAGAATACGTCCTTCATAGTCCAGGACAAATTGGGCTTGGGGATGTATATCAAACAGAGGCCATGGAGCAGATGGAAGAGCTTAAAAAGCAATTGGAACGCGAATTCTCCAATTCTAAGCACACCCTTGTAACACATGTGGCTTTTAACACCCTTGTGGACGAGATATTGGATTCTTCCGAGCAGGAGCATGCAGATTATATCATTATGGGCACTAAGGGGGCTACAGGTGCTAAGGAGGTATTCCTAGGCACTCATGCGGTGCATGTCCTAAATAAATCAAAGATCCCTGTTATTGTAGTTCCGGACGGGTTTGAATTCGAAAAACCTGTAGAGATCTTGTTCCCAACAGACCTGGAAGTTCCATATTCTCCAGAACAGCTTGCACCTCTGGTAACTGTGGCCAAAGAGCACGGATCCAGTATCGAAGTTTTGCACATATCAACCGGATATGAGCTTACTGAAGAACAGGAAGCAAATAAAAAACAATTAGATAAAACGTTGGGTGATGTCGCCCATTTGTTCCACGAATCAGCCAGTCAGCCTATTATAGAAGGTATTGGTAAGTTTCAGATGACCAAGCATATGAATATGCTGGCCATGATCAGGAATAAGCACACATTTATAGAGCGGCTCTTTATTGAGCCTGTGATCCAAAAGATAGGATATCATGTCTCAATACCATTTATGGTGATACCAATAGTGGAAGAGTTATAAAGTAATATAAAATAGAGTAAGCATGAAAAATGTAGGAGTTTGGCTCGATAAAGAAAAGGCATATGTTGTGACCATAAGGGAAGAAGAAGTGGGATTAATGACCATTGAATCGGATATGGAGTTTTTTAATCCTAAAGGAGGATCTGGATCCAAGACTCGTTGGGGCCCGCAGG
>JAOTYW010000028.1 GCA_029861705.1 Flavobacteriaceae bacterium | reverse complement strand
CGCTTAGATCTCCGGGCTAATGCAGAAGTGATAGATATCTCCATGCAGGGGACGAGCAAAGGAGATTTTAGCCTGGAGGCAGATTCACTGCATATCATGCTAAAAGAACGTGCCGACTTAAAGTTATACAGCGTATCTGATGCCATGGACGTAGACATTGTCAAGAATGCCGGAGCTCGGATGGATGGTAGTACAGAGAGACTGACCTTAAAAATGATGGGGAATACAAATCTTAAAGCACAGGATCTTAAGGCAGCTGTTGTTAAGGCAGATATGGAGGAAACTCCTACTGCCCGTATTCATGCCTTCAGGGATCTTGAATTGATCGCCAGGGGTAGCTCAAAGCTATTTCTTTATGGAGATCCACATATAGAGCTCATAGAATTTTTGGACTCATCTGAGCTCCTAAAACGCCCTGAACAATCCAAAAGCTTTCTAGGAAACTAATAAAAAACCCGCCCTAAAGGCGGGTCATATTTTTATGAAGACATGGCCATCGTATCTTTTGGCCCTGCTTCGATAATATCCGGGTTAACACCAGCCTCGAACTGCTTGAAATTATCCTGGAAAAGATGGACTAATTTACGTTTGGCTTCATCATAGGCCTGCTTATCCTTCCAGGTATTTTTTGGAATAAGTACTTCGGAAGGTACATTCGGACAAGAAGTGGGTATCTCCACTCCAAATTCTTCATCCATCACAAATTTGGCATTATCGAAATCGCCATTGTGTATAGCATCGATCATCGCCCGGGTGTATTTTAATTTAAAACGCGACCCTTCTCCAAAGCCACCACCTGTCCAACCGGTATTTACCAACCAGGCTTGGGCGCCGTGCTCTGCTAATTTTTCGGCAAGCAGTTCTGCATATTTATTTGGGTGCCACATCATAAAAGCGGCTCCAAAGCAAGCACTAAAAGTGGCCTGAGGTTCGGTAACGCCCATTTCAGTACCCGCAACTTTTGCTGTATAACCTGAAATAAAATGATAGCTGGCCTGCTGTGGCGTTAATTTACTGACAGGAGGTAATACACCAAAGGCGTCACACGTAAGGAAAATAACATGCTTGGCATGACCCGCAATACATGGGATCTGAATATTATCGATAAAGTCAATTGGGTACGAAGCTCGCGTGTTTTGTGTAATAGTCGTATCGGTATAGTCCACGGCACGGCTGGCTTTGTCGAAGACTACATTTTCTAAAACGGTCCCAAAGCGAATGGCATTGTAAATATCAGGTTCATTCTCCGCTGATAAATTAATAGCTTTGGCATAACAACCGCCTTCTATATTAAAAACACCATCATCTGTCCAGCAGTGCTCATCGTCCCCAATCAATTTGCGCTTAGGATCGGCACTCAAGGTGGTTTTACCGGTACCGGATAATCCAAAGAGCAAGGTAACATCACCTTGGTCACCTACATTGGCCGAACAATGCATTGGCAAGACTTCTTCCAACGGCATTAGGTAATTCATGATCGAGAAGATCCCTTTCTTCATTTCACCGGCATATTGTGTACCCAGGATCACGACTTCCTTCCGTTCCAGGTGAAGGTCGATACTTGTTTTTGAGGTCATCTCACTGGTATAGCGATTCGCCGGGAATCTCCCGGCGTTGAATATGACATAATCCGGATCACCAAAATTTTCGAGTTCTTCTGGAGTAGGCATGATCAGCATATTCTGCATGAACAAGGCGTGATAAGCCCGTGTACAAATGATACGGGTTTTTAACCTATACTTGGTATCCCAACCGGCAAAGGCATCAACTACGAATAACTGATCACAGGTATTCAGATAATCAATAGCCCGCTCATGGTTGACCATGAACGTATGCTCATCCAGACCAATATTGATATCACCCCAATCAATATTATTCTCTGATTCGGGATGCCTAACGATACGTTTATCCTTGGGGCTCCTTCCTGTTTTGTCGCCAGAATAGGTCATTAAGGCGCCAACATCGGAAACTGCTGTTCCTTTCTCTAATTCTAAAGCCAGTTCATATAAAATCGGTACACTTGTATTTCTATAAATGGTTTCCGTTTCGAGACCATATTGATTGAGGTTGAAAGATGTTGCCATGTTTAAAATTTTTAGTCCTTTTAAGTATTAGTGCAAAGATATCATACCCTTGCAGATTCCGTACAAAGAAGCACATATTTTATATGAATTAAGATGATAAAAGTCATAAGGAAATTAGTTGATATTTTAGAGTTTTACACCTCAGATTTCTGACATCTAAGGATATTGTTTTTGGTATCTTTGGTTTTATGAACGAACATTTAGATCCCAGCTCAGAACACTTTTCACCAGAAGAGCTTGATATCGAAAGGGCTTTACGGCCTATTTCATTCGAGGACTTCACGGGGCAGGTCAAGGTGCTCGATAATCTTAAAGTTTTTGTGCAGGCCGCGAATTTGAGAAATGAGGCCCTGGATCATACACTTTTCCACGGTCCGCCCGGACTTGGTAAAACTACCCTGGCACATATCCTGGCCCATGAATTAGGTGTGGGCATAAAAGTGACATCAGGGCCGGTTTTGGACAAACCCGGCGATCTGGCTGGCCTGCTCACAAATCTGGAAGAACGAGATGTCTTGTTCATTGATGAAATTCACAGATTGAGTCCGATCGTAGAGGAATATCTCTATTCGGCCATGGAAGATTATAAGATCGATATCATGCTGGAGACAGGACCTAATGCACGGTCTGTTCAAATCAATCTGCAACCCTTTACCTTAATTGGGGCTACGACGCGCTCAGGCCTGCTTACAGCCCCCATGCGCGCCCGTTTTGGGATTGCTAGCAGACTCGAATACTACGACACAGAAGTGTTATCCACCATTGTTGAACGAAGTGCAGAAATATTGCAAATACCAACTACGCAGGAAGCGGCAATTGAAATTGCAGGTAGAAGCAGGGGGACTCCCAGAATATCCAATGCCCTACTGAGAAGAGTACGTGATTTTGCCCAGATAAAAGGAGATGGGAACATAGATCTGGAGATCTCTAAATACGGACTAAAAGCCTTGCATGTAGATACCCATGGCCTGGATGAGATGGATAATAAGATCCTTACAACCTTGATTGATAAATTTAAAGGTGGTCCGGTTGGGATCAATACATTGGCCACTGCTGTATCTGAAAGTGCAGAGACTCTGGAAGAAGTGTATGAACCCTTCCTGATCCAGCAAGGATTTCTAATGCGCACCCCCAGGGGCCGCGAAGCTACGGAAAGAGCCTATAAACATTTAGGTAGGCTAAAGGACGATGCCCAACCGGGATTATTTTAAGAAAAGGAATTTTGGCCCAATGAGCGAGAAGAAACAAGCCAGAAGTCTGGAATGGAAAGGTAAAACTGTTACCTGTGGGCATTGTGCCCATGAACTTTTCCATTATAGGCGAGCTCAATTGAACACAAAATTAGCCTCATTGTTCAATATGGACTGGGCAAATAAAAATGCGCATTGTTATATCTGTGCGAATTGCGGTCATATTGAGTGGTTCCTGCCACCAAGGGAGCAAAATTAACTTTTTATATCGTTTTATTTCCGTATCTTTTTAGGGTATTTCTCCCACCCATCTTTCTAAGCATTACATTCCCCCATTCCTCCAAAAGTAAAATTCCTCCAGTACAGGCTACAGATAGATGATTTGTTTTGAATCGTATAACCTTAATAAATAACAGATCATGGAAGTGAATGAACAACAAGCGCCTCAGGTCAATGAGGAAAAACTTCACGAATTTTTAGTAAAAATGGTAACTGAAATGGGCGCGGCAGCAGTAGGGCCCTTAGTCTTAATTGGAGACCGACTCGGACTTTTTAAAGCCCTTGACGATTACGGTCCAACGGGTTCCAAAGCCCTGGCAGATGCCACGGGGACTGGTGAACGATATATTCGCGAATGGTTAGCTGCAATGGCTGCCTCCGGATATATTAACTATCAAGCTGAGAACGAACAATACTCCTTATCACCAGAACAATCACTAGTCTTTAGCAATCCTGATAGTCCTGTTCTAATGACAGGAGCCTATTATGCCATTTCTTCAATGTATCACGATGAAGAAGTAATGGAAAACGCATTTAAATCCGGAGAAGGCGTTTCCTGGGGCGATCATCACAGTTGTCTTTTCTGCGGAACCGAAAAATTCTTCCGACCCTCTTACAGTACGAATCTTGTCCAGAATTGGCTACCCTCCCTCGATGGCGTAGTTGAAAAACTAGAACGGGGCGCCAAAGTAGCCGATGTTGGATGTGGTCATGGAGCGTCTACCCTGATCATGGCCGAAGCTTTCCCTAATTCTACCTTTATCGGGTACGACTTTCATAAGGGATCCGTAGACCATGCAGCCGCAGCAGCTAAAAAATCAGGTCTGACGAATATTTCATTTGAAGTAGGCTCAGCCCAGGATTTTCCTGGAGAAGATTATGATCTCGTTGCTTTCTTTGACTGCCTCCATGATATGGGAGACCCGGTAGGTGCATGTAAGCATGTCGTAAAAGCCTTAAAATCCGATGGGACATGTATGATGGTTGAACCTTTTGCGAATGACACACTTGCCGAGAATATGAATCCGGTAGGTCGGGCATTCTATTCTTTCTCTACTGTATTATGTGTGCCTAGTTCTTTGAGTCAGGATGTTGGCTTGGCATTGGGTGCCCAGGCAGGAGAGAAAAGATTACGGGATGTGGCGATCCAGGGAGGATTCACAAAATTCAGACGAGCCACTGAGACACCATTTAATTTGATCCTGGAAGCAAGACCATAGACTAATATGGGAAGGGGTTGCCTAAACTTCTTCCCTTGTTTTATAAAAACAGTGTGCTAAGTTTATGTCAATCTAGCTACACGAATTCCCCTCATAAAGATATAT
Source organism: Flavobacteriaceae bacterium (assembly GCA_029861705.1). Lineage (GTDB taxonomy): Bacteria > Bacteroidota > Bacteroidia > Flavobacteriales > Flavobacteriaceae > HDS-28. Next base: position 13,865 of record JAOTYW010000028.1, on the reverse strand, counting down.
CGGGAAAGGTTCCCCATGAACCTTCACATATCTGCCCCCGGGATATGACTAGCCTTGGCCATTTTTTTGGTCATTCATGAATTTAATGGTTAACTAATTCGTATAGTCATGAAACATTTAATTAGAATTAGCTTACTTATTGTGCTTTTGATTGCTATTGCTTGCGATTCGGGCACAAATGTAGACGATGGATCAACTGATCTTCTTATTGCAAATGCAAAGACAACCTCCAAACAAACCGTAGATGTTTTCGATGGTACCGATGAGGAGTTCCCCATTGTGGGGACATCAACATTGCATCGTAATGCTAATGGTATTACCATGAATTTTAAAGCTGAAGGCCTGGATAAAGGTTATACTTATACCGTGTGGTGGGTTATTTGGAATTTCCCTGAAAATTGTTTCGAAGGATGTGACGATCCTGATTTTGCTACACCGGATGCAGTAGGAGTAGATGTACTCTATGCAGGAGGCAATGTGGCAGGGAATGCGGGTAAAATTGCTATTTCCGGACACTTGAATGAAGAAGATACATCTGGAAGTATTCGTGAATTATTTGGTTTAGGGGTACCCATAGGTCTCCTGGATGCGGAAAGTGCAGAAGTTCATTTAGTGCTGCGAAGCCATGGCCCGGCTATTCCCGGAATGGTAAATGAACAGATCAGTTCCTATGAAGGCGGTTGTACTGATCCTTTCGCTTTTCCACCTTTTACTGAGGTCCCTGATGCAGTAGGTGAATGCGGAGATATTTATTTTTCCGTGCATATAGCCGAATAGGCGCTTGAAAAGATCCGGATCTGGGGACAAGATCTCTGGGATAGATCGTAAAAAGTAATGCGGGTATAGAGGAGGGTACACGGATGACTCTCCGTCAATTATTGCGATCCCAACCAAGATGGAGCGTGCGGTGACTTTCGTATCGATCCATGTTCCCTGACAGGCGATCATAGAAAGATCGCCTTCCCCCAGGACCAGGGTTCGCCCTGGTCCATTTTTTATAACAATTCGAATATTGTTTCTATTCAATTTTTACAGCAGGACTTAATGTCTTGAAGGGAATAATCGTAATTTGATCGCAGCGATTATTCATGACACATCAGGCGAAATACACACAGTTAATAAAAAGCGAAGCCAAACGCCTTGGCTTTTTGTCATGTGGCATCTCCAAAGCTGAATTTCTGGAAGAAGAAGCCCCGCGTCTGGAAGCATGGTTGGAAAAAGGAATGCAAGGCGAAATGCGCTACATGGAAAACCATTTTGATAAGCGTTTGGATCCGCGACTCCTGGTAGAAGATGCCAAATCCGTGATCTCTTTACTGCTGAATTACTTTCCTTCTGAAACACAAAATCCGGATTCTTACAAGATCTCCAAATATGCCTATGGTACGGATTACCATTTTGTGATCAAGGACAAACTCAAATCCCTCTTGTCTTTTATCCTGGAGGAGATCGGGGAAGTCAGTGGACGGGCTTTTGTAGATTCTGCCCCGGTACTCGACAAGGCATGGGCGGCTCGAAGTGGACTTGGCTGGATGGGAAAACACAGCAATCTCCTGACAAAAGATGTGGGTTCCTATTATTTTATTGCTGAATTGATAGTCGACCTGGACCTGGAATACGACCATCCGGTGACAGATCACTGTGGCAGTTGTACGGCATGCATTGATGCCTGTCCCACTCAGGCAATTGTAGAACCCTATGTTGTAGATGGCAGCAAATGCATTTCCTATTTTACCATTGAACTAAAAAATGAGATCCCTTCTTCTTTTAAAGATCAATTTGATGACTGGATGTTTGGCTGCGATGTTTGCCAGGATGTGTGCCCATGGAATCGTTTTTCCAAACCGCATGCCGAGCCATTGTTCGATCCAAAACCTGAGCTTTTCGAATATTCAAAAAAAGAATGGGAAGAATTGACCGAGGAGGTTTTCGCCGATCTCTTTCGAAAATCGGCAATTAAGCGCACCAAATACATTGGCTTAAAGCGCAATATCAATTACATCAAGAATAAGAGCTGAGCACAAATTTTCAGTGATAAACCAAAAACACTATCTTGAGCTCGACAGCGACGGTTATCCGGAGCTAACCAACTATAAACTGCAAAGCCAATAATGAAAATTAGGAAGCCCGAACTTAGTTTTTGGCAGATCTGGAATATGAATGTAGGGTTCTTCGGGATCCAGTTCAGCTTTGGATTGCAGCAAACGGCCATCAATCCAATTTTCTCTTTTCTTGGAGCCCATCACGAAGAATTACCGCTATTAAATCTAGCCGGCCCAGTGACAGGCCTTCTTATACAACCCTTGATCGGTGCTATATCAGATAAAACATGGTCGCCCAGATGGGGTAGGAGAAAGCCCTTTTTCCTGATCGGCGCCATTGTAGCCAGTCTGTGTCTTTTTGCCTTTCCTTTTAGTCCGCATCTTTGGTTTGCAGTTGGTTTACTCTGGATTCTGGACGCAGCCAATAATACGGCCATGGAACCATACAGGGCTTTTATTGGTGACAAATTACCGGATAACCAATTAACCTTTGGCTTTCAGATGCAGAGCCTTTTTGTAGGGGCAGGTATTACCCTGGCTAATTTTTCATTATTTCTCTTCCAGGACTGGTTTAGTGTTCCAATGGAAAATGGAGGATTATGTGCTACAGGGGCCGAAGCAGTTACAGCAATACCCAGGTGGGTCTATTATTCATTTTTCTTAGGGGCCATAGCCTCAGTAACTACAATCTTATGGTCAGTTTGGAAAACACCGGAAATACCTCCATCTGATGAGGAGTTGGCCTATATCAAAAAACGTAAAAGTGAAGGCTCCGCTCTCAAAAGAGCCTTTGAACCCATTGTTGAAATATATCACGCGATCGGTACCATGCCCAAACTCATGTGGAATTTATCCGCGGTTTATTTATTCCAATGGTATGCCTTGTTCTGCTATTGGCAATTTATTACACCAATGCTTCGTGAAGGCCTTTTTGGAATTAGTAATGAAGATACAACGCGTTTTGATTCAATAATGGCGGCATGTAAATCGGGTGCAGAGATCAGTACTTCTGATATGTCATTTGCTGAGAATATCCAGTTATTATCTGAACAGGCCCTGGCACAAACAGGCTTGATGAACGGAACATATAACATGGTTACCATGCTGGTAGCCCTGGCATTGGTGCCTTTCGCACGCAAATACAGTTCCAAGTTCGTCTATATAATCAGTCTTGCTTTAACAGGGGTGGCCATGTTGAGCATGCCTTATATTAATAATCAATATGTCTTATTGCTGCCGATGATCCTATTCGGAATTGGATGGGCCGCCATGATGGGCATACCTTATGCCATGGTATCGAAGGTAATTCCTGAAGAACGCCGGGGTGTTTATATGGGCATTGTCAATATGATGATCGTTATTCCTATGTTGATACAAACAATTTCCTTTGGGTATATTATCAAAAACTGGCTTGGAAATAGCGCTATAAATGCCATTGTTTTTGGAGGTGTATTTTTCATTATTGCTGCCGTGTTGGCAACCCGACTTCAGGTGACCAGTGAACCCAAACATGTGGAGTTAGAATAATACAAAACATTGTTCTATATTTCTTCACGCGTTATCCTCCCATAATTGCATCCGTATTTGAATGAATACAATTACTTTTGTGTGCAAACCAGATCATGATCCACCACCTCCAGGGACGCCTAGTTGAAAAATATCCTACACATGTCGTGATCGACTGTAATGGGGTTGGCTATTTTGTCAATATTTCCCTCCATACATTTGCCTTGTTACCCGATGAGGAGCAGATCCATCTCTATACACATTTACAAGTGCGGGAAGACGCGCATATACTTTATGGATTTAAGGAAAAATCGGAACGCGAGATCTTCCGCTTGCTCATCTCTGTATCAGGGGTGGGAACCAGCACAGCCAGAACCATGTTATCCTCAATGACTCCAGAGCAGATCCGAAACGCAATAGCCGTGTCAGATGTCCTTGCCATACAGGCCGTTAAAGGTATTGGAGCTAAGACTGCGCAGCGCGTCATTTTAGACCTAAAAGACAAGATTTTAAAAATCTACGAGTTTGATGAAGTTTCAGAAAAATCAGACAATACAAATAGAGAAGAAGCGTTATCTGCTTTAGAGGTTCTTGGATTCGTCAGAAAGCAGGCAGAAAGGGCAGTTGATAAGGTTTTGACACAAGATTCTTCGGTAAGCGTTGAGGAAATAATTAAAGCAGCGCTTAAAAATTTGTAATTCGATTGAAAACAGGGGCTAAATCAATACTTAAATTCTATTCTTTAAAGCTTTTTTTCCCGACCCTTATTTTTCTCCTCATCGCCCAGTTGGCGGTAGGCCAGGAAAACACTGAACAAGTTACAGATTCAGTACAAACAGGGTTTGACTTAGGGAAGATAGAGCTTGAGAATCCGGCGAGTATAACTTCCAAATACACGTACGATCCGGTAATGGATCGCTATATCTATACTGAGAAAGTAGGCGAATTTGATATTTCCTACCCCATAATGCTATCTCCGGCAGAATACCTGGAACTAGTACGCAAAGAGGGGATGAAGTCGTATTTCAAAGATAAAATAGACGCTTTTTCAGGAAAAAAAGAAGGTTCTGAGGAAGCCCGACGAAATTTATTACCCAATTTTTATGTGAATAGCGACTTCTTTGAGTCGGTATTCGGAGGGAATACTATCGAAGTGATCCCACAGGGATCTGTAGCCATGGACCTGGGTGTCATCTGGCAAAGAAATGATAACCCTGCCCTCTCGCCTCGAAACAGAACAAATCTATCCTTTGATTTTGACCAGCGAATTAGCCTGAGCATGCTGGGAAAGATTGGCGAACGCCTCCAGGTAACAGCCAATTATGACACAGAAGCCACTTTTGACTTTCAAAACCTGGTTAAACTGGATTACACACCTACGGAAGATGATATTATCCGAAAAATTGAGGTTGGTAATGTAAACATGCCTCTTAACAGCTCTCTTATTACCGGAGCACAAAGTCTTTTCGGTATTAAAACACAATTGCAATTTGGTAAGACAACTGTTACGGCTGTCCTTTCTGAACAACGTTCTCAAAATAATACCGTGGTTGCTCAAGGCGGAGGAACGATCAATGAATTTGAACTTACTGCGCTTGATTATGACGAAGACAGGCACTTTTTTCTGGCCCAGTATTTCCGCGATCAATATGACGATGCGCTTGAGTTTTATCCATATATCAGCAGTCAGGTACAGATTACACGATTAGAGGTTTGGGTAACAAACAGGAATCAACAGACATTTAATGTCCGGAACATTGTTGCCATTCAGGATTTAGGGGAGACCGAAAAAGACAAAACTCGAATCGGGCGACTCAATGGAGAGCCTGTCGGATTCTTTAATGTAACCGGGACTAATCCCGATCTTCCAACAAATGCTGCCAATGACTATGATCCGTCCTTAATCACAACCGGAGGAGGTATCCTGAATGATGATATCAGGGATATTGCAACTGTTGATGAAGGCTTTGATATCAGTACGGGATATTCTATTAACCAGGGCTTTGATTATGCTATATTGGAAAATGCCCGTAAGCTGGAAGTAGGAAGAGATTTTGATTTTAATTCTCAGTTGGGATACATATCCCTTAGCCAACGTCTCAGTAATGACGAAGTCCTTGGAGTTGCTTTTCAGTACACGTTTAATGGGGAAGTATTCCAGGTAGGTGAATTCGCTAATGGAGGCCTGGACGCCACTACGGTAACGCCGGGGATTGATCAATTGGAAGTGAATAACAATACTTTAGTGGTTAAACTGCTTAAAAGTAATATCACCAATGTAGAGGATCCCATATGGGACATCATGATGAAGAATATCTATGCAACGGGTGCATTTCAATTGAGTCAGGAAGATTTTAAGCTAAACATTCTTTATTCAGATCCAACACCAAGAAATTATATCACTCCAGTTGCTGAAGGCCCTGGAAGCGGCTGGCCAGATGGATTGCAGGATCGAATTCTCCTGGATGTTTTTAATCTGGATAAACTTAATGTCTACAACGATATACAACCTGGCGGAGACGGTTTCTTTGATTTTATTCCAGGGATTACCGTGAACACCCGTAATGGCCAGATAATTTTCACAAAAGTGGAACCCTTTGGGGAGTTTATATTTAATGAACTCGGAGGTGGGACCTATGATGTAGAAGATGACCAGGGTTATAATGAGAATCAGCAAAAGTTTGTATTCAGAGACCTTTATGCCCAGACAAAAGCGGCCTCATTGGAATCTGCTGAAAAGAATAGATTTCGCTTAAAAGGGCGGTACAAATCTGAAGGCACAAACGGTATCCCAATAGGTGCATTCAATGTGCCAAGAGGATCGGTGCGTGTAACAGCAGGGGGTAGAACACTGCAGGAAGGGATCGACTATACAGTGAATTACCAGGCAGGTACGGTGCAGATATTAGACCCGAGCCTGGAAGCATCGAATGTACCTATCAATATTTCTGTTGAAAATAATGCAGTATTCGGTCAGCAAACAAGACGATTCACTGGAATCAATGTAGAACATAATGTGAGCGACCAATTTATTTTAGGAGCGACTCTCCTCAACCTGAATGAGCGACCCTTAACCCAGAAATCCAATTTTGGGATAGAGCCGGTTAACAATACCATATTCGGACTCAATGGAAACTTCTCCACAGAAGTTCCTTTTCTTACCCGCTTAGCCAATAAACTCCCTAATATTGATACAGATGTACCCTCAAACCTTTCTGTTCGTGGGGAGGTAGCTTTCTTAAAACCCAATTCTCCGAAAAATGCAGATTTTAGGGGGGAAACAACTACCTATCTGGACGACTTTGAAGGGGCACAGGCCTTGATTGATATCAGATCTTCCCTTGGTTGGTCTCTTGCTTCTGTACCTGAAGAATTCAAGGTGGATGGAGAGAACGATTTTGAAACAGGATATGAACGGGCAAAAATGGCCTGGTATACGATCGATCCTATTTTTTATACTAACCAGCGCCCAACATCGATCAGCGATAATGATATTTCTACAAATGAAACGCGAAGGATATTTATCGATGAAGTCTTCCCTCAGGTAGATATAGCCCAGGGGCAAACCACTGTACAGAATACGCTGGATCTTGCTTATTATCCTAATGCTCTTGGTCCTTATAATGCCAATGATAATTTTGCAAGCCTTTTGCCAGATCAGAAATGGGCAGGAATGATGCGATCCCTCAGCAGCACCAACTTTGAGCAGTCCAATGTAGAGTTCGTACAATTCTGGGTATTGGATCCGTATGTAGACGGAATGGCTACCGGTGCCGGGGAATTGGTATTGAACCTGGGGAATATATCAGAAGATATCCTTGAAGATGGAAGGAAACAATACGAAAATGGATTACCCGGTGTAAACAGCAATGATCTTACTACGAATACAGTCTGGGGAAAAGTACCTGCTACCCAATCCCTTGTATATGCTTTTGACGCTGATGAGGCGAATAGGAATTTACAGGATATTGGTTATGACGGGATCACAGATGCCGATGAATCGATCCAAGGCTATATCGGACCTGCAGAGGATCCGGCTTTTGACAATTATACATACTACCTCAATAGAGAAGGCGGCATCCTCGAGCGTTATTTAGACTTTAATAACCCGGAAGGAAATTCGCCTGTAGCCGTTACAAATACAGATCGGGGTTCGACGACCCTCCCGGACGTAGAAGACGTCGACAGGGATTTGACGATGAACACGATCAATAGCTATTATGAATATCGCATTCAGATCAAACCCAATACAACGATTGACGATCAGTATGTGACCGATATAAAAGAAGGCCTGACACCTGATCTGCCCAATGGCGATCAGCTAAACAGAAGATGGATACAATATAAGATCCCATTATCTGATTTCACCGATGCAGTTGGAGGTATTTCCGATTTCAGGTCGATTAGTTTTATGCGGATGTACATGACCGGTTTCACAGACGATATAGTACTTCGTTTTGCGACCTTGGATCTGGTTCGGGGCGATTGGCGTAGCTATACAAAAACGCTGGAGGCAGATGGTGACGATCCTAGTGATGATGGCACTGTTGTAGATGTAAATACAGTGAATATTGAGGAAAATAATTCCAGAATCCCAATTCCTTATGTCTTGCCCCCCGGCGTTGTCAGAGAACAATTAAATAATAACAATACGATCATACGCCAAAATGAACAGTCCCTGTCATTTGTGGTAGAAAACCTTCAATCTCAAGATTCGAGAGGGGTATTTAAAAATGTAAATATCGATGTGCGTCAGTATAAGAATATCAAGATGTTCATGCATGCCGAGAAGATTGCAGACAGTGATTACCTGGATGATGACATCCCCCTTGTTGGGTTTTTAAGGATTGGAACAGATTTTTCGGAGAATTACTATCAGATCGAAGTGCCACTTCAATTAACCTCATTCTCGGCAAACAGCCCTGAAGAGGTATGGCCGGAATTAAATGAATTGGACATATCCCTGGAAGATCTTAAAAGAATCAAATCTCAGGGGATTGCAGATCAAACCCTGGACCAGGTGGTTTATTATGAGATCTCCGGGGGAGAGGTGATCCCTGTAAATGAATTTGATCCCAGGACTCTGGGACAACAAAGAATTGGATTGCGCGGTAATCCTTCCTTAGGTTCTATACGCAGCATGATGGTAGGTGTCAAGAATATTGACAATACACCGGCGCGAGGCGAAGTTTGGTTCAATGAATTGCGATTGTCCGGTTTGGATAATAATGGAGGATGGGCAGCTGTGGCAGCTATTGATGCTAACATGGCCGATTTTGCAACCATCACAGCAACCGGGAATCAAAGCACTTCCGGTTTTGGCGCTATAGATCAAATGCCGAATGAGCGTGCGCGTGAAGATGCAATTGCTTATGATGTAGTAACCAATGTGGAAATAGGACAATTACTACCGACAAAATGGAATTTGCAGATCCCATTTAACTATGGTATTTCAGAACAATTGATCACTCCCGAATTTGATCCCGTTTATGACGACCTCAGACTGGATGACCGGATTGCCGCAGCAACAACGCCGGGCGAGGCAGAAGCGATCAAAGAGCAAGCAGAAGATTATACCAAAAGAACGAGTGTAAATTTAATCGGGGTGCGAAAGAACAGGGGAGAAGAGGCTGATGCCAATTTTTATGACATCGAGAATTTTACTTTTAACTTTTCCTATAATGAAACGGATCACCGGGATTTTGAGATCGCTAATCTTCGGGATCAAAGTGTGAAAACGGGTTTTGTTTACAATCATAATTTTAAACCAGCTCCTGTAGCACCGTTCAAGAAAAACGACTCTATTCTGACTGGTAAATACTGGCAGTGGCTAAAGGACTTGAATTTTAATCTGCTACCCGCTAGTATCTCGGTTCAATCCGATATTAATCGTCAATTCAACCAACAGCGATTCCGCGATGTACTTGAACCCGGCATTGAGAGCTTACAATTGCCCTTGCTGCAACAGCGGAACTATTTGTTTAATTGGCAGTATGCCCTGAACTATAGTATTACAGAATCGTTGCGACTCAACCTTACGGCCTCTAACAACAATATCATCAGGAATTATTTAGATGATCCGAATGATCCGGCCTCTGCCATTAATCGCGAACTGAATATCTGGAATGGCTTCTTTGATTCCGGGGAGCCTAACAGGCATGCCCAGCAGATGCAGATCAATTACGAGATCCCGTTTAGTAAAATTCCGGCCCTGTCCTTCATTAATGCGCAGTATACCTATACAAGTAATTTTGATTGGCAACGCGGTGGAGATGCCATTCGTGAAGTAACAGGCGAACGCGTTAATACGATACAAAATGCGAATACCCATACCCTGACAGCAGCCTTCAGTATGCCCAGATTTTACGATATGATCGGGTTGACCAGTACGAGAGGGAAAGCGGGAGCGACTTCGGCGCCAGTACGAACAGATAAGGCCGGCAACCCCAGAGATGGATCGGGCACAAAAAAGAAAAGTAAATTGGCGAATACAGCCATAGATATTATTACTATGGTAAAGCGACTCAATGTCAACTACAGTGAGAACAACGGAACCGTCTTACCTGGTTATACACAATCTATCGGCTTTATCGGCACAACCAGGCCAACCCTTGGATTTGTATTTGGAAGCCAGGCAGATGTGCGTTATGAAGCGGCACGAAATGGATGGCTAACAGTATTTCCGGAATTCAATGAACAATTTGTTCAACGCAAAACAACTCAATTAAATATTACGGCCACGGCCCAGCCTGTACAGGACCTTACTATTGATCTTGTAGCAGACAGACAGTTCAGCAGTACGCTCCGGGAAAATTATCGGGTTGAGGATGGTGAGTATATTCAATTAACGCCAAACACTCTGGGAAATTTTAGTATTTCCACAGTCATGCTTGGAACGGCGTTTAGTCAAAGTGATGAGTCAAGTTCAAAGAATTTTGACACTTTTAAAAACAATAGGATCACTGTTGCAAACAGACTCCTGTCTGACCGAAACAGTCCTGATGAAGGTTTAGATGCCGATGGTTTTCCGATACGCTATGGGAAAACTAGTCAGGATGTATTGCTACCAGCATTTTTTGCAGCCTATACAGGACAGGATGTCAACCGGGTAAACATGGATGCTTTCCGTCAGATCCCGATCCCTAACTGGAATATTAAATATACAGGGCTGATGAAGAACAAATGGTTCAAGAAGAAATTTAAAAGATTCTCAGTGAGCCATGGATATAGGGCATCTTATAGTATCAATTCATTTCAAACAAACCTGGAAAGACAGAATACGCCGATCAATATTGAAAATCAGAATTTTGAACCTGAGACGCTTTTCAATAATGTAGTGCTAACAGATCAGTTCAATCCTTTAGTCCGCTTGGATTTCGAAATGAAGAATTCGTTGAGCATCCTTGCAGAATTAAGAAGAGACAGGGCCTTGTCTATGAGTTTTGATAACAACTTGTTGACAGAGATCAATGGGAAGGAATATACGCTAGGTCTCGGGTATAGATTTAAGGATGTGACCTTTGTAACTAATATTGGGGGCGAGAAACAGCGACTTAAAGGAGACCTGAATTTAAAAGCCGATCTTACCTTGAGAGATAATATTACTATTATTCGTAACCTGGACATTGATGATAACCAAATTACCTCCGGCCAGAACTTGTTTTCTGTTAAATTCACCGCAGATTATGCGCTGAGTAAAAGCCTTAATGCCCTCTTCTTTTACGATCATTCCTTCTCTAAATTCGCCGTTTCTACGGCATTTCCACAGACTACAATAAATACCGGATTTACTTTGCGATATAATTTCGGAAACTAATGGCTGCCGAAAACTAAAAAGGCGCTTGAAATACCTTATAGAATCTGTTACATTTGCGCAACACAAAACAGCTGTGACATGAATATTCCATCAGAATTAAAATATACCAAAGACCACGAATGGGTTAAAATTGAAGGTGATATTGCCACGATTGGCATTACAGATTTTGCCCAGGGAGAATTGGGGGATATCGTTTATATTGAAGTCGAGACATTAGACGAGGAATTAAATAGCGAGGATATCTTTGGAACGGTGGAAGCCGTCAAAACAGTTTCTGACCTTTTTGCACCTATTAGCGGAACGGTAGTTGAATTCAACGAAGGACTGGAAGAGGAACCAGAAAAGGTGAATTCCGATCCATATGGAGAGGGTTGGATGATAAAAATGTCTATAGCTGACACTTCAGAATTAGACTCTTTAATGACAGATGAAGAATACAAAGAACTCATAGGTGCTTAGGCACAACTTCTTTGGCATTGCATTTTATGTTCTGCTTATTGCTATCACAGTGATGAGCTTGGTGGAATTAGAGATTAACTTACCTCAGATCAAAATCTCATTTTTTGATAAAGTTGTGCATACTGGGGCCTATGCTGTCCTGATGGTTACTGGAGGTATTTTTTATCTTGCCGGAAAGGAAAAAAAGGATCAGAATAGACGCGTGGTAGTCCTCGGTTTGCTCCTAGTAGTATACGGCATACTTATTGAGATACTTCAGAAAGTACTACCCGTAAATCGTTGGTGGGAAGTATGGGATATTTTAGCCAATGTAATAGGTGTACTTCTGGGAGTGCTGGTACTTAGAGCCTTTTCAGCTAAGATACTGCGTTAAAAACCCTAATTTTATTGCAATTATCCCGAAAGAATATTTAAATTAGCATTCACTAAATTACAGAAACATGGAACTGAAAAAGAATCCAAAAGCCGATCTGAGAAACAATAGTAGTCTCTATTTTGTATTAGGTCTGGCCATTGTTATGGGATTGGTATATGGAGCCCTTGAATGGAAAACATATGATAAAACCAGTGATTATGATATTGCAATGACTGTGGAAGACAATTTGGATGAAGAGGTGCCATTGACAGAGCAGATCAAAACGCCACCCCCTCCACCCCCTCCAGCAGCACCGGAAGTGATCGAAGTGGTAGAAGATGAAGAGGAAGTGGAAGAAACTGTGATAGAATCTACTGAAACAAGTCAGGAAGAAGAGGTCATGGAGGTAGAAGATGTAGAAGTAGAGGAAGAGGATGAAGATATTGATGTCCCTTTTGCCGTGATTGAAGATGTACCTATTTTTCCAGGCTGTGAAAGGGCAAATGATAAACGTGCATGTTTTAATGAAATGATCCAAAAACATATCAGAAAGAATTTTCGTTACCCTGAGATCGCTCAGGAAATGGGTGTCCAGGGACGTGTAAATGTTATGTTTACCATTCAGAAGGATGGCTCTATCGGAAATATTCGATACAGAGGTCCAGATAAGAATTTAGAAGCAGAAGCGCTTCGTATTATTCAAAAGCTTCCGAGGATGACTCCTGGAAAACAACGCGGGAGAGCTGTACGGGTACCTTTCAGTATCCCGATTACATTTAAGCTTCAGTAAGAAAGAAAATAGCAATATAGATCCCGGCCTCAGCGCCGGGATTTTTTTTGAGTGGATTATCCTACTCTTTTCATTGGATTAAATAGCCTTGGCCCTTATCTTTGCACCCTTATAAAATCTAATGAAATCCGCACTTAGCACGGCTCATAAATCAACTACTTCCATATCCTTTCAGGATTTCAAGGAGATCACTAAACATCGACTTTCACTTAGTGTTGTTTTTTCCGCAATTGCCGGGTATTTGTTAGGGGCTACGCAAGTAGAATGGCTTGCATTACTACTTTTGGGATTTGGAGGATATTGCATGGTAGGAGCTTCCAATGCCTTTAACCAGGTGATTGAACGAAAGGAAGATGCTATCATGGATCGAACGCGAAACCGACCCATCCCTGCCGGGCGAATGAGTATTCAAACTGCGCTGATCATTGCCTCAGTCCTTACAGTGCTTGGAATTGTTAGCCTTTACATCTTGAATCCAAAAACTGCTTTTTTTGGTGCACTTTCCATAGTCCTCTATACTTGTGCCTATACTCCGCTCAAGAAAGTGTCGCCCTTAGCTGTATTTGTTGGGGCCATACCAGGAGCTATTCCTTTTATGCTCGGTTGGGTGGCAGCGACTAACGATTTTGATATTGAACCCGGAACCTTATTCATGATTCAATTTTTTTGGCAATTCCCGCATTTTTGGGCGCTGGGCTGGATGCTAGATGACGATTATAAGAAAGCCGGTTTTAAAATGCTGCCCACAGGTAAAAAAAATAAAGGTACCCTGATACAAATTATCATGTATACCCTTTGGATGATCGTAGTCTCCTTAGTGCCTGCTTTAGGCATTACCGGCAGGCTTCATCTGTCGATAGGAGGGGCCGTATTAATCGGGGTTTTGGGTATGATCAT